>JAYUSC010000695.1:0-6073 GCA_043755885.1 Pseudanabaena sp.
ATATTCTTGAAGTCCTGACTGCCGATCGCCACTTTCAGCAAGAAGGATTTGCAATTCTTTTCTAGCGATCGCCTAAATCATCAGTATCTAATCGCGATCGCCTCTCATCAAACCCAAACAAACCCCAATAATCGCGTTGGTACTAAACAGTCGGCGATCGCTAGGCTTGAGGATGCTGATTATGATGGGCATTCGCTGTCAATGTTGCAGAAAATTGCTGGCGCTCTCAATCAGAAGGTTGAAATTAAGTTTTCAGCGATCGCTTCTTGAGTCAAGTTTGGTGTAGTAGCTGTTTTAGTTTTCAGGAAATTAAGTGTGAAAATAATCACCAAAATTTATGTTGGTCAAAATCCAGATCTTATTTGGCTTAGATTATAAATATTTTGGATGTTCGTATTTATTGAATGGTAAATCTTCGTATCTCAGTGCAATCGCTATTTCAGGGATTATGCCGATGCTGAGTCTTGAAGAAACAAACATGATACGATGTATATCAAAGTCAAAATAGATGGTAAAAATATTATGCTAAATATAAAAATTAGCAATTGCAACAATATCACTTCCGCTACACTCAACATTGTTGAAGAATCTTTAAATATTTACTATGCAACTAATGGAACTGGGAAATCAACAATTGCAAAGGCGATTAATCTTGCTGCAAGCTCTGGAAATTATTCTGTATTGAAGCCATTTGGGGGTAATCACGATCCATTAATTGAGATCCCTGAAATCATAAATGAAGTACTACTGTTCAATGAGGATTTTGTGAATTCGGTTCTTTTTCAAGAAAGCGAGGTAATTAAAAATGCCTTTGAGGTCTTTATTAAAACTCCAGAATATGAGGAGAGAGAACAATTCGTCAGTGAAAGATTGAGAGAGATTCACACCTATACAAAAATGAATGATGTCTTAACAAAAATAATTTCTGTAGGAAAATCTGTTTTATCAAAAGTCACACTAACGAAGACAAATGAATTAAAGCAAGTAGGATTGATAAAAAGTCTGACAAGTGTAGACAGTATATTTGAATTACCTGATGACATTAAAAAATTTCAACCTTTAATGGATAAAGAATATAATATTGAATGGACTGGTTGGAAAAATGAAGGCTTTAAATACGATGATCTTTGTATTTGCCCTTTCTGTACAAATAATTTAGATGAAAATCACGAAATTGAAAAAGAATTATTTGTTTCTTCATATACAAAATCTAACATAAAAAATATAAAAGAGATGATTTCATATTTTGATGATGTTAGAGAATATATGGATGAAGACAAAAGTGAAAATTTATATGAATGTATAAGAAATACTAAAGATGAGCAAACTATCAATCTTTGGGTAAAGCGTTTCCATGCTGATCTTGAATTTTTAGTTATGAAAGTGGAAAATGTTTCAAAATTCAATTCTTTTAATATAAGAAGAGAAGATATATCTACACTAGATGAAAAGATTAATGAATTGAAAATAAACTTTTATCTTTTAGAAATTTTTAACAATGTAAAGGTAAAAGAAGTTATTGATTCTATTAATAGTCAACTCGATCTAATTTTAAATGATATATTGCTTCTTAAGAGGGATATCGGTCAACTTAAAGGATTAATCGGTTCAGCTACAGAAAAAGCAACTAATGACATTAATGAATTCCTTTATATGTCTGGAGTTAATTATCGTTTAGAGATAAATGTTGAATCAGAAAATAACACAAAAACTATATTAAAATATATTTCACAAGATGAAAGTGAAAATTTAGTGCGAGTACAAAATATAAAGTCACATTTAAGTTGGGGTGAGAGAAATGCTTTTGCATTAGTTCTATTTATGCATCATGCTGTTAGTAAAAATCCTAGCATTATTGTCTTAGACGATCCTATTTCATCATTTGATAGCAATAAGAAATATGCAATTATTAATCGTCTTTTTGTAAATGCTCCAAACAGGAATAGCTTTTTTAAAAAGACGGTATTAATGTTGACGCATGATTTTCAGCCTGTGATAGACTTCATTGTAAATAACAAACCAAATAGTGCATGTGTTAGTGCTTCTTTCTTGAAGAACAACAAAGGTATTATCACTGAGACTCCAATAACCCAAAATGATGTAAAGGCTCTTCCAATATTATTGGTGGAAAACGCAAAAGACGAATCTTTGAATAAGGTTCATAGGATTGTAAGCTTAAGAAAATTTTTAGAGATTTCACCTCAAAATGAAATTGGAAAATTGTCTTACAATCTACTATCTTGCTTATTACACGGACATGAAATACCTATTTATTTAGACGAAACTGAGATGCTTCCAATAGATATAGCATTAGGTGAACAGCTAATAAAAGATTTTATAGCTGATTTTAATTACATACAATATGTAAATGATGTATTTAACAAAGATAGTTTAGTTGAATTGTTCATTTCAGAAAACAATATGTATTTTCGCCTCCAAGTATTTAGGACTTTAGTTGTAATAATGAAGTTGAAATCAAAAATTACAAATTATCCGTTAATGAAATATATTGACGAGCAATTTCATATTGAAAATGATTATATTTGCTCTCTTAATTTTAACAAATATAATACTGTCCCCGATTTTGTGATCCCAGAATGTTTTAAATTCTTACAAAAGGAAAATGTAATACCTGTTGTGGCTACTCAAGTATAAAAATTTTTGAGATATATTACTACTTGTTTCTAAGCCAGTAACCTTAGCGATTTAATTGAGAAAAGGTAATACATTTTATTTACTTAAACTACCAAATAATCCTAACCAAATTCGCAGCACAAATATTCTGGTCACAACTCAAAAGAGCTACCTGATTTCCTTGCTCCTCTACCACCAAAGCCGTTGATACAATCTGGCGATCGTGCATCTCATTGATAGAAGTGAGGTTGATACTTTTCTCAATCACATCAGCATCAAGTGGATAGATAGAGAGTCGTTTATCTTGCTTCACTACCTTTAACAAAGCATCAACAGAAGGAATCGAAGTCTTGCCACGACTCACAATCCATACCGACTCCGCCAAAGCGATCGCAGGTAAAATCAATTCACTACTTGAATCTGCAAGAATTTCTTTAGCAGCCACGCCTAAACGAGAATTACCTTCCAAAAACCAGATTAAAGCATGGGTATCAAGAATATATTTCATATTGCTAGAATCAAGCCCAACCAAGAGCATCGTCAAGATCGCCATTAAACTCAGCATCCCTAAAATCAGCTTCAGTCGATTGTTGAGAACCTGAAAACATCCCAAACGACATAAACTGATTAGCAAGACTAACTGACTGAGGCTTAAAGAAAGTCACAAAAACTTGGCTCTCCGTAATGTCTTTTGGGATTTCCGCTAACTCGACTTTACCGTTCCGATACATTCCTTGGATTGTCTGTAACATAATAGTTTGCGCTGGTTAATTTGAGCGATCGCCAATCAATTGTATCACTACAACATTTTAGCTAATAATGGTAAAGCGATCGCTACACTTATCCGTCCTTATGGCTTATGCCTGACAACACTGACTACCTCCAAGGCATCATCGAACGCCTCACCTTTCACTCCGAAGAGACAGGCTATACCGTAGCGCGGCTAAAAGTACCCAAGGCTCAAGACCTAATCACTGTAGTCGGTAACTTTGCCAATATCCAAGCGGGACAGACTCTAGCTCTAGAAGGCACATGGCGATCGCATCCTAAATTTGGGTTTCATGTGCATGAAATTACGAAGATGTATAATATTACGATATTTATCATCGGTGAAAAATATGACTACACTCCTGCAACAAGCGATCGCTGAAATTGAACAACTCCCTCCAGAACAACAAGATGCGATCGCTAGTCGTTTTCTAAATGAAATACGAGACGAACAAGAATGGCAAATCCGCTTTACAAATACCACCAACGATCAATGGGATTTCATGGCAGAAATGGTACGTCAAGAAATTGCAAACAGCCAAACAGTTCTCATTAAAGAAGTCTTCCCATCCTAGCCATGAAATCTAGCGTAACCAACTCCTTTCGCAAACAACTCGAACAACTTCCAAAATCAGTTCAAGAACAATCAGACAAAGCCTATGCGCTTTGGCAAAAAGATCCATATCATAACAGCCTCCAATTTAAACGAGTCAGTCAAAGACAACCAATCTATTCTGTCCGAATCAGTCTAAATTATCGCGCTTTAGGGCTTTGGGAATCTGACCACATTTATTGGTACTGGATTGGAACGCACAATGAATATGATGAACTGCTTAAAAGAATGTAATTTGGCTTATGCCTGACAACATCGACTACCTTCAAGGCATCATCGAACGACTAACCTTTCACTCGGAGGAGACAGGCTATACCGTGGCGCGGCTAAAAGTACTCAAAGCTCAAGACCTAATCACCGTAGTCGGTAACTTTGCCAATATCCAAGCAGGACAGACTCTTGCCCTAGAAGGCACATGGCGATCGCCCAAATATTATTACTTCCCAATGAGACGTTCATACTCAGCGTGCGTACCAATCCAAAACCAAGAAATACCCTTTTCAACCTCAATTCCCACTGCCCGATATTCCTTACTAATTCTTACCGACCAATACTTCCCAACTCTCTTTAAGTGCAAAGATGGATGCGATGGATTCGTTTTCAGTAACTCATAACTTTGATCGGCAACCTCCTGAATAGTTTCAGGTAAAGCTTTGTAATATTCCCAAAATCGTCTGGTTGTGAAGTGCATTAGATTTGCTTACAAAATCCATTTTCAAAATCCTCAATCGCTTCCTGTGCCAGAAAATCTAACTTCCCCGACTCAATATCACTCTCTAACTCCTCATCCCAACGTTGATAATCTAAATCCAATAGCCAATCAATAACTTTGCGAAATTCACTAGGAGGAAGTTCTAATATAGCCGACTCAATTTGTTGAATAGTCATCGTTTTAGATTTCTATAGAAAATAATCGTTTGCGCTGGGTAATTTGAGAGATCACCAATCAATTGTAGCACCACAACATTTTAGCTAATAATGGTAAAGCGATTTTGTCGCGGGATTAGAGGCGATCGCGTAAATTTACACTTGCAAGCATCTTGCTATAATAGCCGCATAACCTTAGCCCACCAAAAACTTCTATGCTCTTTCAACAGCTTGAAGACAAATCACAACATTTAGCAAGTAGAGTAGCCGCATTAGAAACAGAACTCGCGCAAATGCGACAGATGCTATCTGTATTTGTTCAGAAAAAAACACCTTGGTGGTTAAAAGTTGCAGGTAGCTTTGAAAACGATCCCACCTTTGACGAAGCAAATCGCCTCGGTCAAGAATGGCGCAAATCTGCTGAATAGAGCATCATGTATATTTTTGATAGATATCCCCGTCTAGGAAATATGGATCTCAAAATTGCCGCGATCGCCTTAACAAATAATGCAACTTTAGTCACCCGTAACAAATCAGATTTTGGACAAATTGTAGAATTGTCCATAGATGACTGGTCATGTGGTTAGAGATTTGTGATGTGGTGGGACTGGTTGCGATCGCTTCACTAGTCTTCATCAGTATGAAATTATGAAGATGTATAATATTATGATATTTATCACTGGTGAAAAATATGACTACACTTCTGCAACAAGCGATCGCTGAACTTGAACATCTCTCTCCAGAAGATTGGAAACCTAAATCTAAAAACGATTCTCCACCAGAAGCCGTGTAATAATTTTTTAGCAACATTTATAATTCATTAAAATAATGCTTTTATATGCCAGCCAAAGATGTTTTTCATATAGGATTGGAAAAAGAAGCATGGAAAACTACAAGCGATCCTTTATATTTAGGTTTTGGTGGAGTAGAAATTTATATTGACTTAGCTGCTGAAAAATTAATTGCGGCTGAAAGAGAAGGCAAAAAATTGCAGTCGAAGTTAAAAGCTTTATTAGCAGTTCAGCTATTTCCGAATTTCACAAAGCATTGGGGCAATTTATTAACTATCGAGCTGTCTTGAGTCAAAAAGAAGCAGATCGTATAATATATTTAGCAATTCCAAAGACAACTTACGAAACATTCTTTAAGGGACTTGCAAGAAATAATAAAACCCAAAAATGTTGCGGCGGG
>JAYUSC010000696.1:0-6070 GCA_043755885.1 Pseudanabaena sp.
AATTTTGGGTTTTATTAAATTTTCGTTCCTTACTGGTGTAGAGAAGCCGTAGCATTATCGGGTAATGAATGTGTGTCAAAAATGTTAACCCAATTCTCATTTGAGCAGGAACCTAGGGCATGAAAATAGCAATGACTCATGTTGATTTACCCAACGAGTCGAAGGGCGGGGTGGCTTTTCAAGCTCATTATCTAGCCAACGCACTTGTAGATCATGGTCATGATGTGACGATGTTCACCTTTAGTCCATGGTTTGCAGAATGTCGTTATCAAGTCCATCAGTACAGCATGAATCCCCAACTAAGAAAACTTCATGCGTTTTTGTTAGCAGGAAATTTAGCCAAAACTGACTTCTCAGCATTTGATATTATCCATACTCACGGAGATAATTTTTTACTATTTGGTAAGCATCCACAGGTACGGACATTCCATGGTTCGGCGATCGATGAAGCCCTTGCTGCGGTGACATTGCGCTTTAGAGTTTATCAAACAGTGATTGCTGGTTTAGAGAAAGTAGGCGCATGGATCGCAGATGTTAATGTTGGTGTTTCTGAGGCTACGCGATCGCGTATTCCTGAGGTTTCACAGATTGTTCCAAATGGAGTAGACACAGTTCTCTTCTCACCAGGACAAAAATCAGATCATCCAACAATCTTGTTTGTTGGCACTACGGGTGGTCGTAAGCGTGGTGCATTTCTAGCAGAGATTTTTAGTCAAGAAGTGAGAACGAAATTTCCTAATGCTGAGCTTTGGACAGTTATGGAAAAGCCAATCGAAGGAGAAGGAATAGTCAACTTTGGCAGGGTATCTCAAGACATGCTTTGCAAACTCTATCGTCAAGCTTGGGTATTCTGTCTGCCTAGTACATATGAGGGTTTTGGTGTTCCCTATATTGAGGCGATGGCTTCAGGAACTGCGGTAGTGGCTAGTCCTAACTTGGGAGCCAAGGAAGTTCTAGGTAATGGTGAGTTTGGGCTTGTAGCTGAAGACCTCGATTTAGGTAAGAGCTTGGTGGATCTGTTGGCTGATCATGAGTTGCGAAATCACTACATTGAGCGCGGTCAAATGCGATCGCAAGATTTTGCATTGCCACGAATTGTGGAACAATATGAACAAATCTATGCGGCTGCGATCGCTAAATGTAAGAATGTTGGATAAGATGCTTTTATCCTTAGACAACCCAAACCTGTACAAATCAATTCCATGTCAAAAGTTGCCAAAGTTTTATGCCTGAATACTGGTGGAGAGGGTAGCCTTGATTCACGCCGATCGCGAAGTCTTGGCTCAAAATTGCAAGCTGAGGTTACCTATCATGATTTAAATCTGAAGCTTGGAAAACTTGCGGCTAGTCGAGAAGTTTGGCAGATAGTTTCGGGATCTAAATGGGACTTAATCTATCAAGAAGGTTCGGGTATTGCTGGCGGTATCAATCTGATCAGAGCCGCAAAATCTTGGCAACAGCCTTATGTCATCTCCACTGGTGATCCAATCGGGGGCTTTTTTCGAGTCACAAAAGGATTGGCGATCGGTAATTTGATGGAGATATATGAGCGATCGCTTTACAAAAACTGTACGGCTTTTGTCGGCTGGACTCCTTATCTGTCAGGGGCTGCTATCAAGCTGGGTGCAAAACGAGCAATCACGATCGAAGGGGGAGCCGACCTTAATTTATTTCAGCCCAAATCTGTCGATGAAAGACAGAGCTTCAGGCAAAGGTATGGCATTCCTGAAAATCATCTGGTTTGTGGGGTAGTGGGCAGTTTGCTGTGGAATAATCGCCAGTCTTACAGCTATGGATATGAATTAATTGAAGCTTTGAAATTAGTCAAACGTGATGATATTACGGTATTAATTGTCGGGGATGGCAGTGCAAAGGAGCGTCTTCAGTCTTTAGTTCCCGAAGCTTTGCGATCGCGAGTTATATTTACAGGAAGATTGCTGCCAACAGAAGTTGTTGAAGCGATGAATGTGATGAATATTGGTTTTGTGACGCAAACCCTTGATGAATTGGGTAGCTTTCGGTTGACTACAAAACTTCCTGAATATCTAGCTTGTGGTGTACCTGTTGCCATGAGTCCCATTCCTGGATTTTATGACTATGCTGCTTCCGCAGGTTGGGCTTTACCTGCGTATCATCCTGCGAGTAAAGAATTTCATATCCGTTGCGCGCGATGGCTAGACAATTTACAATGGCAAGATATCCAGACCAAGGCAGACATGGCTCCTGCGATCGCAAGGCGATATTTTGACTATGATGCGATCGGCGATCGGTTTGCTAATTTTGTACATGAGCTATTGGAGACTGAAGGCAGTTTAAAACAATGAAGATCACTGTGATTGTTCCGACTTATCAACGTCTGCAAGACTTAGTCCGTTGCCTGACTGCGCTCAAACAACAAATTCGCCTTATGGATGAACTTTGGGTAATAGTTCGTGATACGGATGAGAAAACTTGGCAATTTTTAGAAACTTTTGATCGCGGAGTTTTGCCTTTGCATACGGCAACAGTAACTGCTGTGGGCGTAATTGCCGCGATGAATATTGGGCTAGACTCAGCGACAGGTGACATCGTTGCTTTTACCGATGATGATGCTGCACCACATCCTGATTGGTTAGAGAAAATCGAGGCTTATTATTTGGCAGATGATCAAGTTGGTGGAGTTGGTGGACGTGATTGGGTATATCACGGTACAAAATTAGAAGAGGCTTATCAACCCGTGGTGGGTAAGTTGCAGTGGTTCGGTCGCTTGATCGGCAATCATCATATTGGCATCGGCAAGGGGCGCGAAGTAGATGTACTTAAGGGTGTAAATATGAGCTTTCGGCGTAAGGCGATCGCAGATTTACGCTTTGATCAAATAATGCGGGGATCGGGTGCACAGGTGCATTTTGAGGTGGTTTTCTCGCTCACCTTACGAAAGCAGGGTTGGAAGTTGATTTACGATCCACAAATTGCAGTGGATCACTTTCCTGCACAGCGTTTTGATGAGGATCAGCGCAATTCTTTTAATCCTCAAGCATCAGTTAACGCTGTGCATAATGAGACCGTGGGACTATTGCGATATTTTTCACCTTTACAAAGATTGGTGTTTGCAATCTGGGCGATCGCGATCGGGACATCAGAAGCTTTTGGTGTATTGCAATGGCTAAGATACTTGCCTAAACAAGGGGACGTGGCGCGACAAAAACTATGGGCTTCTTGGCGTGGACGTTGGCAAGGTTGGCAAACTTATAGCAGTTTCCGAACAAACGAACCCCAATAGATTTTTTAAAAGTGTTGCGAAGCAACACTTTTAAAAAATCTATTGGTTCGTGTTTGAGCGCTTTGCGCTCTAATCTTAAAAAGAACGAAAATATGGATACCCCTTTGGCACGCCTAATTCCTTTTCTAGTTCAAAGTTAATCACCCCCCAGCGTGGCTCTTGTTCTTCGGGGGGGCTAAAGTCTACCGCTAAGCCGTACAAACTTTGGGAACTAGAAACTATAGACGTATTTTCAAGATAAGGATCAACTAACCCCATGTAGCGATGGGCAATAGTGACCTTGATCGCGCGATATCCTTGGGTATAAAGGCGATCAATACTTTCATGAATTTCAAAACGAATCCCGTCAGGATGGGTATGCTGTCGATACCATTCGTCTTCCCATAGTCTGGACTTTAGACTAAAAAGATGAAAAGAAAGGCAGGAAGTGCTAGGCACAAACTGCCAAAAGAGCAATGATCAATAAACCAAATTGACATTGACTACTATGATTTACCAGAAACTGCAAGAATTTCGCAAGTCGATTTATGAACACCTTGGAAGAGCAAAAGATGCAGTATTTGAATTAATGGACGCGGTACTGACAAGTCCAAGCATCAGTTCGTATGTGAGCCTGTCAATGAATCCATTATTTAGGCGAAAATGGTCAAGTATCTACGAGGCGCTAGAAGATAGCCGCCCCGCTAGAGCAAAGTTGCTGAAACTGATGATGCAAGAGATGCCAACCGAAGAGCAGCCCTTTCTCGCAGGAGATAGTAGCGTATGGTTGCGCCCAGATGCGGTAACGCTGAAAGAAAGAGGATTTCAGCATGGCAAAGACGAAAGTATCGGCATAGGACAAAGCTATAGCACCCTAGCATGGATTCCCGAAACGAGTGGGAGTTGGGCGCTACCATTAAAACACGAGCGGATCACTAGTTTTGAGACCCCTGTGAGTAAAGCCGCCTTCCAGCTCAAACAAGTGACAGAGCAGTTAAGCGTGCGCCCACTGGCAGCCTATGACCGAGGATATGGAAATGCCAGTTTTGTGAAAGCAACAGCTAACATTGAGGCGGATCTATTACTACGCTTGGCATCTAATCGCTGCGTTTGGGGAAGTCCGCCTGCTTATAGCGGTCGTGGAGCGCCCCGTAAGCATGGGCATAAATTCAAGCTGAATGCCCCAGAGACTTTGCCTGTCGCAGCCGCATCCATAGAAGTTACAGACCCAAAAATCGGTCGGGTGCGGGTAACACATTGGCGTGACTTTCATTTCCGTACTTCTTCAGAACGACCAATGCAGATTTTTAAAGTTGAGGTGATTGAACCTTTGGGACGCAACCGTAAGTTTCAGCCTATGTGGTTGGCTTGGTTGGGTAAATCTATGCCTGCTTTGGAGATTCTTTGGGTAAAATACCTGCGCCGCTTTACCCTAGAGCATTGGTATCGTTTTGCCAAGCAACGCCTACATTGGACTCTACCCCAGATTACCTCGACGCAGGCTGCTGAGCGTTGGAGTGCTTTAATGCCTTTAATGACTTGGCAACTTTGGTTTGCTCGACAGGATTGTGTTGATTCTCCTTTGCCTTGGCAATCCCCTCAAGATAATCTTGCCCCTGGTCGTGTCGCTCAATCCTTTGCCGTAATTATTGCCGCAATTGGTACTCCTGCTGTTCCTCCTAAACTACGCGGTAAATCGCTTGGTCGCTCCAAGGGCGATCGCCTGACTCCTCGTATTCGCTATCCCACTGTTAAAAAACACGCTTCTAAAAGAAAAAAAACTGAAAAAACGACTGTGCAAACCGAGCCAATCGCCTGTTAGCTTCTGTCTCTCTTCTCAATTTTGGGCAGGATTTTGCTATTGCTATCTCCTGCTCTATTTTCTCGTGTCTTTTTGTTCTTCTCTCCTAACTGCCTATTAGTCTAAACTAAAGGAAGAGATAGAAGTTACAGAAACTAATCCTAATGTGTCTCTGAATTAAAAGGTTATTCGAGTTGAAGAGAACCTAAGCCCCGTATTGATTGGCAAGTATTCGCAGTATATTCATAGCTGCTTCTGATTACGCGATATTTCTAAAAGAACTTGATCTAGATTTGGTTCGACGCTTTCTCTAATATTTTCACCATCATGCTTGTGATGGGGGAAAGTAGAAACATCTGAATGATGAGGAGCATTGTCATAGCGAAAAATCATTGCCTGCTCTTCATTCATGTAGTGATATCGATATTTTATTTTGTTCAGAACTTCCGCATTCTTGACTTCTGCAAAATCTAAGCGATGATTATTCTCAAAAATAATTGAACCGCTAATAGACCCCTGCGAAATATTGTAAATTTTCTTGGTCAGCGAGACAAAGCGTACATTGGGAAACTCTTTAATAATCCCTTCAAGCTGTCCAAAATACTCTTCAATCATCTTAGTTCGCGAAGTTGGGTCTGATTTTGACAAAGCATTTCATACAATCCTGCCCATATCATAAAATCTGCTTCATCTTCTAAAAGACCATGTAAAAAGCTTTTGTGAAACTCAGTGGAGGTCATATTATATTTTTTTTCAAAATCATCTAAGTCCAGTCGCAGATTTAGAATCCCCTTTTGTAGTTCAGAAATTTGGTAAGCAATAATATTTAGGGCAAATGCTTCTGTATTTCTCACTTGGCTGAGAATTTTTTTTAGTCTTCGTTCTGTTTGTGGTTGCACAGATAGCTGAAAATCTAGCATATTAATCTCTACTTCCCTATTTATTCACAAATACTGTCGTAAGTATAACAAATAAATTATGTCAAACCTATATCTAGTATTGACTGAGAAGTTTGCGATCGCCTATTT
>JAYUSC010000697.1:0-2615 GCA_043755885.1 Pseudanabaena sp.
ACCGATGGAGCCTTAGTCCATTGGGAATTTGACGAGATTCCTGCTGATGCGCGATCGCAACTTTTACCAGATATTCTGAATGCTTGGGATGCCCTGAAGGCTCGACGAATCCCCTTAGCAGGATATATCAGTGCGCCTCGTGCTGCGGAAACCACTAATTTTTTGCGCTTGCAACTCTGTCCTTTTGAGCAGCCTGATTGCAAGACCCATTGCGATACTAAATCTCTTGATGATGCGCCTTGTAGTCAGATTCAACCATTGCGCGATGGCACTTTATGGAGTCGGTTGCTAAAGGTGGGAGAGTGCAGTCCTCTATGGAAAAGCCATGCAAGGATTTTGCAAGAATATGGCGAACATCAAATTTATTTTTGTTATCTGCATGTCGGGACAGAAATCGCCCGAATTGAGATGCCAGCTTGGACGGCGTTGGATGTGAACTTGCGATCGCAAGCTTTACAAATTATTCTCGCCCAAGTCCAAAAGGGCTATGGCTATCCTGTGGCGCTTGCCGAGGCTCATAATCAGGCGGTTGTCACTGGCAGCGATCGCCGTCGCTTTTTTGCGATTTTAGAACAGCAAATGGTGAAGTCTGGTTTACGCAATGTGACCACTTCCTATAAGGAGTCGCGCAAGCGCAGCAGTATTGCCTGATCACCTAAAAATCAATAAACAAGCTTGGATCGACATGAAAGAATTCGCCAAGTGATTTAGCTTGACTTTTGCTAATAGTTCTTTTGCCGTTGACAACTTCAGAAACTACGCCGCGAGAGCCAATTACACTTACAAGGTCAGTTTGTCTTAGTCCTCTCTCTTCCATTAAGTGCAACAAGATAGAATGAGGAGTTGAAGCTGCTAACTGATAATGTTCATCTTCAAATTTCTCGATTAGAGAAACTAACAGTCGAAGTATCTGTTCTTTCTCAGGTGATAAGTTTTCTTCAGCTAGCAAGCTTTCAACAAAGCTTAAAGCGCGATCGTTTTCTTGCTCAGTGGTAATAACTCTGGGCTGAATGTCTGCTAATAGCGATCCATATTCTGATTTATTTAAAGTAAGGGTCATTTTTCCAACTTCCTGAATCATATTCAGTATGTGTTAGGACATATTTGATGTAAACGTCCTGAGTTCTATAAGAAATACTGACTATCAAGCGATACTTATTTCCTTTGATATTGAAAACCGTGAAATTGCCAACAGCATCCGCAGATGGATAGACAGCCCTAACATCATTGATATGCTGCCATTTTGCCTTACTAACAATTCGATACCAATCATCTAAAGCAACTCTGGAGTCACCATATCGCTGACCAAACTCAAGCAGCGCTTTTCTCGAAATAATATGCATGATTCTCTTTCGTTTTTCATTAATTTAATGTGCATAAACCACCTTACCTAGTTCTCCAATATTTTGTTATTATGTTCTCAAAATGAGAACTTGTCAAGATACTCTTTAAACATATTTTTCAAGTGCCAACGCTACAAGCCGATCGCAAAGATCTACAAACGGAATGCCTGAGTATTCCCATAATTTGGGATACATGCTTAGCGAAGTGAACCCTGGGAAAGTATTAATTTCATTGATTAAAACTGTGCCAGTTGCTTCGACATAGAAGAAATCGACTCTGGCTAAGCCTGAACCTGCCACAGTTTGAAAAGCTTTTACTGCCATAGACTGCACTGCTTGAGTCACGTTGTCAGGCAACTTACTGGGAATGATCAGATCAGCCATACCTGCGGTGTACTTGGTTTCGTAATCGTAGAAATCGCTGGTGAAAGTAATTTCACCGATCGCAGAAGCTTGGGGTTGTTCATTGCCAAGCACAGCACATTCGATTTCACGGGCGACTACGCCTTGCTCGATGATGATGCGCGGATCGTAGCTCGTCGCACTTGCGATCGCCTCTTTTAACTGACTGCGATCGCGTACTTTAGAAATACCCACCGATGAGCCAAGGTTAGAAGGCTTCACAAAACAGGGATAACCGAGAGTTGCCTCAATATGTTCACTCCAAGCCAACTCATCTTGTTGCCATTGCCAACGATTTAGCGCCACATACTTGACCTGAGGTAAGCCAGCATTGGCAAAAATCGCCTTCATCGCAATCTTATCCATTCCCACCGAGGAGGCAAGTACCCCATTGCCGACATAAGGTTTGTGCATTAATTGCAATAGCCCCTGCACCGTCCCATCTTCGCCATTTGGTCCATGGAGGACAGGAAACCACAGATCAACTTGCTGGACTTCTGTTGGCAAGAAAAAAGCCGCATCGGTTAATAATTCTGAATCCTGCAAACCTTTACCAGAATCTAAAACTTTTTTTGACACATCAGGGCTGCGCCATGTGCCATCGCGTTGGATATAGAAAGGCTGAACACGATAGCGAGAATTTTGGCTGAGGGCGGAGGCGATCGCTTTTGCCGATGTAATTGACACATCATGTTCGCCTGACTGTCCACCAAATAACAAACCGACATAAAGAGGAGACTTTTCCGCCAAATCTATCGATATATCAGCCATTAGTAAACATCCTCATCAAATTGATATCAAACTTTTAGTAAGTAACTAGGCACAATTAAATATAAAACCCAAAAATCTGTACCGCCCGCGCAGCGGGCG
>JAYUSC010000698.1:0-6067 GCA_043755885.1 Pseudanabaena sp.
TTGTCTTCAGCAACCAAAATCCGTAAAGATGATTTCTGCGAATTAGCGATCGCAGATTTTGCATTCTGATAGGGAGAAGCAGACAATGGTGGCGCTTCCGAAACTTTCATGAGGATGGTAAAGTAGAATGCTGAGCCTTGAGTAGGTGTGATGACTCTATGCGACAGCCAATCCACAGGCGGATTTCCACCAATATTACCGAGACTTTCAACCCAGATTGTGCCTCCCATAATCTCAACTATACGCTTGCAGATGGCTAAGCCCAGCCCCGTGCCACCATATTTACGACTGATCGAAGCATCAGCTTGGATGAATGGTTGAAATAGCTTGATTAAGCGATCGCGCTCAATGCCTATACCTGTATCCGTAATGCTGAAGGTCAATTCGGGTTTATCCAGCCCCTGATCGGAAATTATGCGACTGCTGACTGCGATCGCAATATCACCTTTCTGAGTGAATTTAATTGCATTGCCAAGTAGATTGAGTAAGATTTGGCGCAGACGTGAATTGTCTCCCATCAGAGTATTCGGAACCTTGTCACTAATCTGATAGCTGAGCTTAATCCCTTTATTTTGGGCTTGTCCATTCAGAAGATTGTATACAGATTTCAAGCTATCTTCTAATTCAAAAGTCTGTTCTTCTAACTCCAACATTCCCGCCTCAACCTTAGAAAAATCGAGGATGTCATTGACCAGTGTCAAAAGCGCATCATTGCTATATTGAATCGTCTGCACTAAGTCTTGTTGCTCATCGGTAAGCTCGGTCATCGCCAGCAGTTGGGTCATCCCCAACACCCCATTCATCGGCGTACGGATTTCATGACTCATATTGGCAAGAAATTCACTCTTGGCTCTCGTGGCAGCTTCGGCATCTTCTTTTGCTTTTGCTAAAGCCAGTTCAGAGGCTTTGTGATTTGTCACATCCCGAATCAACCCAACTCTGATCAGTTTTTCCCCATCTTGAATAAACGATTCCGATAATAAAGCAGGGAATGTTTGACCATTGGTCTGGCACATCGAAATTTCTGCTTCTCTAGAACAGGTTTTCTCGATATATGAATTACTCATATCTGTTAGGAGATGCGGTTGTCCTAAAACTTGGATGGACTGTCCTATGAGATCTTTTCCATCAAGGTTACATATTTTTTTTAAAGAGTTATTAACAAACAGTAGCTTCCCATTTAAGTCAGCAATATAAACGCTATCTTGCAAGCTTTGGATGGCGTGATTAAGTATGCGGATTTGCTCTTCTGATTGTTTACGGGCAAGAACTTTGGATATCGTCGCGGGCAAGATTTTAAGATGTTTGAGATCAGGAGATTTGATCAAATAATCATAAGCACCTTCATTCATCAATTTCGCCGCAGTTTCTTCATCCCCAGTGCCTGTAGCGATGATAAACGGGCAATTTTTGGCTTTGAGGATATCAAATAGTTCGAGTGATGTACCATCGCCCAAAGAGTGGTCGAGGATCGCAATATCAAAGGATTGAGTCGCTAAAATACTTTTTGCTTTTGCCAGTGAATTTGCCACTACATAGTCATACGGCAATCTGTATTGCTTAACGCTCCGAGCAAAAGCAAGGTGATCGATCTGATCATCCTCAACAAGCAAAACTCTAATCATTTGTGGGGATGGGAAATCATCGGTATTAGAAGACAACATTTTAGACTTTTCCTAATAATCGATCTATAGAGATCTCCGTAAATTTACGAAATTGCATGAGCCGATTCACTCAAACACCAATACTGATATATTACCTTCAAATTCTCGACAAAATCGGGATAGCTTAAGGGCTTAACAATGTAACCTGCGGCACTGAGATTAAAACTAGCTAAGCGATCGCTTGCTTCTTGCGAAGTGGTCAGGACGACAACTGGTATTTTTCGCCAGCTTGGGGCATTTTTGATAATTGTCAGAAACTCAATCCCATTCATGCGGGGCATATTCAGGTCTAGCAAAATCAATGCAGGTTGGGGCTTTTGTTGGTCACGCAAGAACTCTAGCGCGGCTTCACCATCGTTACTAACATGGAGTGGGTTATAGGCTTGAATATCCTTTAAACCGCGTTTGAAAGTCATGATATCAATGAGGTCATCTTCTACTAACAATATGGGATCGCAACTTCTCATTGTTTTTTGTTCTCACTTGGCTCAACTGATATGGGTAGAGTAAAGAAGAATGTGCTACCTTTACCAATTTCCGAAGTTACCCAAATTTTACCGCTATGGCTTTCGATGATTTTCTTGACGATCGCCAGTCCGACACCTGTGCTGTCCGATGAGTCTTGAGTTGAAAGCGTTTGAAAAATTTGAAAAATCTTGTCAAAATATCGCTCTTCAATCCCCAGCCCTGTATCGCTGACATAAAATTGCCAACAGCTATTTTGTTGCGTATGACCAAGCTGAATCGCCCCTTCTGGCTTGCCCATATACTTGACAGCATTACTTAACAAGTTCTGAAATACCTGTTGCATTTGTGTCTTCCCTGCGAGTAATGTCGGTAACTCCGTTGCGATCGCAATTTCTATCCCCATCGGTAAAACGATCATCTCCATCACTTCTATGAGTAACTCATTGAGATCGATCGCACTTTTCTCTTCATTCGCCCTACCCACACGGGAATATTGCAAAATGCCATCGATCAGGTCACTCATCCGCCGCACCCTTCCGCCCAGCAGTTGCAGCATTTCTTGACCTTCTGCGTCAAGGCGATCGCTATAGTCTTGTTCTAGCCAACTAGCAATCGAGGCAATCCCGCGCAGTGGAGCCTTGAGGTCATGGGAGACAATGTAGGCAAAGTCTTTGAGTTCTTGATTGGCGGAGGCAAGTTCCGCCATTAGTTCTAGCTGTCGATTTTCAAATCTTTTGCGATCAAGGGCATGGCGAATGGCTCTTTCTAATAAAGTGGCGCTGAGCATATATCCTTTTTCAAGATAGTCGGATGCGCCACTTTTCATTGCTTGCTGATCAATTTCGCGATCGCCTAGCCCTGTGAGCAGCACAATTGGTTTTTTGCATCCGATTGCGATCGCAGCTTGCAGCAGTTCTAGCCCATTCTCTTTGCCGAGGCGGTAATCGAGCAGATAGATATCATGCTGATTTTTGGCGATCGCCTCCAGCCCACTCTGAAAGTTATCCACCCAATCAAGATCGAATTCAAACTGTTCTGCTTCGCTCAAAAAGTCACGAGTAACAACGTAATCGTCGTCATCATCATCTACAAGTAAAACCCTGCACTTTTCCCGCAACATAAGCATTTTTCAATTAATTCTTAAGGTGTTTCAGATCTAGTGTCTATCAGGTAATTCCACGATCTCAAACCAATATTTGCCTAGGGCTTTAATGATCTGTACCATCGAGTCAAAGATCACAGGCTTAGAAATGAAGGAACTGACACCAAGATCATAGGTGCGAAGGATATCTTCTTCGGCTTTAGATGTGGTCAGCACGACTATCGGAATCTGTCGCAAATTTGGGTCAGATTTAATCTCTTTGAGGGCTTCCCTTCCGTCTTTGCGAGGCATATTCAAATCCAATAAAATCAAACTGGGGCGGGGAGCCGTTGTCGGATCGCTATATTGTCCGCGATGCAATAAGAAATCCATCAGTTCTTCGCCATCACAGACAAAGTGGAGATCGTTGGCAAGTCGATTTTCTTCGAGGGCATCCTGCATCAGCATCCGATCATCCTCATCATCTTCAGCAACCAAAATGGTCACTGCTTGTCCTTTTTTAGTCATAAGTTTCTGTTTGGGGTTGGGTGACGGGGAGAGTAATGATAAAAGTTGCGCCTTGATCAATCTCGCTTTCTACGGCGATCATACCACCATGCCGTTCGACGATTTTGCGGCAGATCGCCAGTCCAATTCCTGTACCTTCGTAGGCATTACGTCCATGTAGCCGTTGAAACATTTGAAATATGCGATCGCTATATTTTTGTTCAAATCCGATGCCATTGTCACGGAAGCGGATCTCATAAAAGTCCTTGCCCTCTTGATGGATCGGTTGCACGCGGATCTCAATGATCGGGGCAGTATTTTCTTTGCGGAACTTGATCGCATTACTGATCAGATTTTGGAGCAGTTGTCGCATTTGACTTGGCTCGGCTTCAATCACGGGTAAGGGATCAAACTCAATCTTTGCCGCTGTCTTCTCGATCTGGATTTCTAGATCAGAAAGTACCCCTTCGAGAATCTCCATCAAGTTAATCGCCGCAAAAGACTTAGCTTTGGTGGTCACCTGCGAAAATGCTAATAAATCATTGATTAATACTTGCGCTCGACCAGCAGCATTGAGCATTCGCGTTAGGTAATCTTTGCCTTTGTCATTGAGGACATCGCCGTTAGTGGTTTTCAGGCGATCGCCAAAGGCTTGGATTTTGCGGAGCGGTTCCTGTAAGTCATGGGAAGAGATATAGGCAAAATCTTGTAACTCGCGGTTGTTTAACTCCAAGCGCTCGGTCAATAACCGCATTTCCTGCTCCGCACGTTTGCGATCGGTAATATCTTGGCTAATTGCTAAAAACTGATAGGGAATACCCTGTAAATTCAGCAATGGCACAATCGTCGTATCGACCCAAAACAGCGAACCAGCTTTGTTACGGTTGCGAATATCGCCGCGCCAATTTTGCCTGCTGGTGATCGCCGCCCACAGATCGACAAAAAATTCGGGCGGGTGATATCCCGAGCTGAGAAGACGATGATTCTGTCCGATCAATTCTTCGCGGCTGTATCGAGAAGCTTCACAAAATTTGTCGTTGACATAAGTGATTTCGCCTCTAATATCGGTAATGGCGACGATCGCACTGCGATCAAGGGCATATTTCATTTCCTGCAAATTGAGTAAAGCGGCATCTAGGTGGAGATTTTTTTCGCGTAGTTCCAGCTCGACAATCCCTAGCTCCATTTGTTTATAAGTTTTTAATTGCTCAAATACCACGGCAAAGTTATGTCCTAAAAATCCAATTTCATCGTTTGGCAAATCTGGTAGCGTAAAGTCTTCAGTTTGCGTACTTTGCGTGATCGCTTGGTTGAGTTTGGCTAAAGGACGCAGTACTGATTTCTGGATCAGCCAACCCAGAAAGAGCATGATCGCTACTGTCCCAATTGCCATCGTCATCGTCGAAGAGAGAAAACTCCGCCATGTATCCTTCTCCATTTTGTCAAGATCCATAATTGCGATCGCACACCACGTCGCCCTGACTTCCCGAATAGCAAGCTACTAAAAGGTAAAATCTCAACTACGACAGGTTTACCATTTAAAAAAGTCCGAAAATGTACGCCCTCTCCGATCTGCGCCGCCTGATTGACCGCTGTGGCTAGGGATGGTCGAATATCGGCATAACGGTTACTCGTTTCCAAGCTCTGACTATGGGCGATCGCAATTCCATCAGGATCGACAATCGAAACTTCAACCACCGTAGGCTGAGTGGCATAGTTTTGGACAATCCGTCCTAATAAAGTGGTTTCTTTAGTTTCAATTAATCCTTCAGTAGCAAACTCTAATCCTTGGGTAATTGATTCAGCCCGTTGTTGAACTTGCTGCTCTAAGTCTCGCCGCAGAGACAGGTAAGTTACCGACAATGTGCCGAACCCAATCGTCACTAAGGACAAACCAAAACCGATCAACAATTTTCGAGATAGATTTCGGTTGGAAAGATGCGAAGGCTTGTTCACGAGTTTATTGATAATTTTGTGATTTTGTTAAGGTTTCCAATTTGCGATCGCAGTATTCAGCGGTGCGGCATTAATTTCCACATCGTCACGAATGCTCCGCCCATGTCGGGGATCGTCGCGCAAGAGTTCGCGAGTGAGTTTCGAGGCTTCTTGTAAGCGTCCACCTCCAAACATGCGTTTATTCATGGCAATATCACCTTTTTTTAGCCCTTTGTAGTCCTCCGCAAAGGCCTCGGTGGTTTGCTTGGTTTGTTTGGCGACGGAGGCGAAAACCTCCTGTGGCTTGGTCTCAACGGCTTTGATCGCATCAAACCAACTCTCAATAAAGCTGGCTAATTCTTTCGGTCTGTCCTTAACGACAGTAGCCCGTGAAGCCAAAGTATCAATCACA
>JAYUSC010000699.1:0-2614 GCA_043755885.1 Pseudanabaena sp.
ATGTCGTTACAAAGCTCAGCGTGCTTCCGATGCAATAGCAGGATTAGCTGAGAAGCCCACCCTATACTCGTCCGCGAGTTAGGGATGGGAGTCGTCACATGATGTTTACGCCTGCGCGATCAAGTATTTCAGGGATCAGGTGTTCAGCTTTGATCGCCATGATATGTACGCCTTGGCAGATTTCACGAGCAGTTTGGATCTGTTCGGCTGCGATCGCAATGCCTTCTTGTAATGGTGATTTTGCCTGAGCAAGGCGCTCAATGATATGGTCAGGAATCTGTACCCCTGGCACAAATTTATTGAGAAATATGGCGTTTTTGGCAGATTTAATCAAAAATATTCCCGCCAGAATTGGCTTGTCAGATTGATTAGCGATTTGATTCATAAATTTGTCGAGGCGATCAAAATCGGTAATTAATTGGCTTTGAAAAAATTGCGCCCCTGCATTAATCTTGCGCTCAAACCGCTTTTGTAAACCCGACCAACTGGGTGACTGCGGATCAACGGCAGCTCCTACTAAAAAGTCTGTACTTTGATGGGGCAGTGCTTTACCATTGGCATCCAATCCTTGATTAAGCTTTTGAATTAATTGCAATAACCGTACCGATTCATAATCAAACACCGATCGCGCATCGGGTGAATCGCCAGCCTTCACAGGATCGCCTGTAAGCGCCAAAATATTGGTAATTCCTAAAGCAGCAGCCCCAAATAAATCCCCCTGCAAAGCAATCCGATTGCGATCGCGACAAGCGAGTTGACAAATAGTTTCAATCCCGATTTGCTGCTGGATCAACACTGAGGCAGCCACAGGACTCATGCTCATCACCGCCCGACTAGAATCAGTAATATTCACAGCATGAACGCGCCCTTTTAGCGATCGCGTTTGTTCAAGCATATGCGTGGGATCGCTTCCCTTGGGTGGTGACACCTCAGCCGTAATCAGAAATTCCTGATTAGCGATCGCCGTGCGAAATTTATGAAAGGGTTGTTCAACTATTGGCTGGGGCGAATCGATCATGCGAAACAAAGCTTTTAAAGAAATTTTAAGATTGTTTGCATTTTAAACTATTGCGATCGCAAGTACAGTTTTGCAAATTGCGATCGCTTCGTATGTTGTCAAAATCTGAGTCGGTCTTTGCTTAGTTTCTACTCTGTTGTCAAAATCTGAGTCGGTATTTGCTATTTTGCGATTCTCTTCAGGACTGAGTTGGATTGCTTTTTGGAGATTTTCTAAGGCAAGTTCGATTTGATTTTGTAGAGAATAAGCACAAGCTTTCTTTAATCTTGTCACCCTGCTCATTCTCAAGCATGATCATCGGCAACACATCAGTTTCATTGAAATTATTTTGTAACTGCGTGCAGCGATCTGAATAAACCATTGCGATCGGCACAGTGTAAATCACATGACAATGTCAACCCCGCATCTGATCGTGACGCTTGATAAAAATGTGATCGTAATTACTGAGTTCATTTGCCGATTTTTGACTCTCGATAATGCGATCGAGGTTATCCACGATCAACACCAAATCTTTATAACCCTGTTTGACTAAAGCTTTTTTGCCAGCATCAATAAAATCATTCAATACTTGCAATAACGATGGTGCGTTGGCATTAATGCGATCGCGAATTTTTTTACGGTTATCAGGCTGAGCTTTAATCGTTGCCGTAATTTTAGTGATTTGCGAAACCTGTTGCTCCAGAGACAATCCCTCAAAACTCAATTTAGTTAATAACAGATCCGACAAACTTTCTGCTCTGTCCTGCAACCAACTTGAGATACCTTTTAAAGGATTCGGGTCTTCAAACTTGACCTTCTTAATCAAATGCTTTGTGCAAGCCATCAGAATATCGGCATATTCCGTATCCGCAATATCAATGTCTTCATCATCCGCGCCAAAATTCACCACAAAATATTTCTGCTCGGTTAGATGTTTCTCTAGCCGCAAAAGCTCTGTTGATTTACCCGCTCCTCGATGCCCTGTATAAAGCTGACAAGTCGTAGTTTTACTGCGAATATTGCGCCCCAACTCCGTCAAAATACTCCAATCCCCACGCACAGACCCACAGTCTACATAAGCACCCTGCGGCGGTGGATCAAACGGTTCAAAAGCATTGCTAATTTCGGTCAGCAAATCTTGAGGCATGGGGTTAGATTGCAGGATTGTTTACAGCATTACAGATCGCGAGATTAATTATTGGGCAAGTTAGTCATGCTTTCAGTGAGATCAAAATATTCGTCTGATCGTCACCGATGGCATTATCGATGAAGTCCTAAACTACTTCGCTGAAGAAGGGATTTTGCTGCGAAGCAATGCTCTAAATTTGTGCGTCAGTATGAAATGCGATCGCAATATGGAGATAGTTCCCTATACGCCTGAATTAGAACAATTAGGATTGGAGCTGTACGAACAACCTTCTGACAAAGGCTACAGCATAACCGATTGCATTTCCATATCTATCATGCGTCAACTGAATATCATTGAAGTATTGACAGGCGATCGCAACTTTCAGCAAGAAGGATTTACGATTTTGTTCTAATGGCAAGTAACTAACGCGATCGCACTTTAGTTACTAAGGGAATCCCAAGAAAAAAATAATCCATATAAAACCCAAA
>JAYUSC010000700.1:0-15107 GCA_043755885.1 Pseudanabaena sp.
CCAGTTTTGGGTTTTATTAAATTTTCATTCCTTAATAACTTGCAGGGAATGTGGATTTTGCAGGCTAATTCTAAGGGCTTGGAATTTACAATTGAGCGATCGCCCCAAACGCCAAGCTATATTTACTCCGATGACGTGAAGTTGCGTCAGGTTTTAATTAATATTTTGGGAAATGCAATTAAATTTACCAAACTTGGTAGCGTGACTTTGGTAGTAGATTGTGAAGAGATTGCGAATGTGCTTCGCATAAAATTTCGAGTGACTGATACTGGATTTGGCATTGCTCCCGACGAAATCGCTGACATCTTTGATTCCTTTAAGCAGTCAGAATCAGGACGTAAATCTATGGAGGGAACTGGGTTAGGCTTGCCAATTAGCCGCAATTTTTTGCAAATGATGGGAGGTGATATTCAGGTAAAAAGCAAATTGGGAATAGGAACAACTGTAACTTTTGACATAGTTGCCCAGATTTCCGAAGCATCTTTTTATCCTATTATCCTATTCCTGTCTTCTCCAATTCAGTCGATAACTGTGATCTAGGGCTGCGCCCTGTGCGCCCAGCCCCTACACAACATGATTTTTTTAGGTAGGGGCAATCCCCTGTGGTTGCCCTGCTTCGACACCAGCAAGAGCTTCACCATCTGCGTAAAGCGAGTTAACTAATTCGGAAAAATGCGTAACCGTCGATTTGGTTCAGAGCCGTAGCTTTCCGATCGCAGTTGATAATGCTCAACTAGTTCATGCTGCATCCGCCGAATAATCGATGAACGTGGCAATAACTCCACGGGTTGACCTTTAGGAAGCACAATCTGCTCAACGGCTAGTCTTGTCTCTTCAAGAGCTTCGATTTCATCCTCAGAGTCGCCGTGAGCAAACATATTCAAGTCGCTAATCGTATCCGCAGGACTTTCGTCGATATGCAAAATCCTACGCAGGGCGCGAGTGATTTGTGGCAGCGTGCTAGTTTTGATCGCGTGAATAGGAATCTGTCTCGCTTCGGCAACTTGGCGCACTTTTGAGCTAGTGCGAATTTGCGATCGCAAAGCCAACACAATATCTGCTTCATCAAGATCTTTGGTAATTTCAATCGGTAAATTAATTGATTGCACCACCTGTTCAGTTTGATGGCGACT
The DNA here is from genome assembly GCA_043755885.1 of Pseudanabaena sp. Lineage (GTDB taxonomy): Bacteria > Cyanobacteriota > Cyanobacteriia > Pseudanabaenales > Pseudanabaenaceae > Pseudanabaena. The sequence goes on from JAYUSC010000700.1 coordinate 1,134, forward strand.
GACTCCATAGAGATACACATTCAGCGTACCAAAGCGCTCTCGCATCGCCACATAGGAAGACAGATCGCCGAATTCTTCGTCTTCGTCACCTGATTCATTTGGTTCGGCGGCGATCGGATTATTCGCTAGTTCCGATCGCAGTTGGACTTGCGGATCAAGGGGAATTGGCTTGATCTTGCCAGTCGATCGCCAACCTTTGACCGCAGGATTTCGGGTCACTTCAGGGTTTTTGGGCTTTTCTTCGGTAGTGGTGACTTCACCGACATCGCTAACTGCGCGAATTTGACGACCAGGATCGCGATCGCGTAGCAGCATATCAATGGTTCCTGCCACATCGTCATGGACTGCCCAACGATAGCGCTCCCACATTTCTACAGCAATATCGAAAGTAGGCTGGGCTTTGCGTTCGAGAATGCTCTTTTGAGGCAAGCCGCGCCGCCGCATTTCTTCATCGCCAAGGGTGACTGATTGAATGCCGCCGATCAAATCAGAGAGGGTCGGATTTTTAATTAAATTGGCGAGTTGATTGCCGTGCGCCGTGCCGACTAGTTGCACACCGCGTTCTGCGATCGTTCTGGCGGCTAATGCTTCAAGTTCAGTACCAATTTCATCGATGACAATTACTTCAGGCATGTGGTTTTCCACTGCCTCGATCATCACTTGGTGCTGCAACTCAGGGTGAGAGACTTGCATTCTGCGGGCGCGTCCGATCGCAGGGTGAGGAATGTCGCCATCGCCAGCAATTTCATTGGATGAGTCAATAATCACCACGCGCTTATTCAGGTCATCGGCAAGCACACGGGCAATTTCGCGCAGGGCTGTAGTTTTTCCCATTCCCGGTTTACCCAAGAGCAAAATCGATTTACCTGTTTCGACTAAATCACGAATCATGGCAATCGTGCCGTAGACCGCCCGCCCGACGCGACAGGTTAGTCCAATGATTTCACCCTTGCGATTACGGATGGCACTGATGCGGTGCAATGTCCGCTCGATACCTGCGCGGTTATCGCCGCCAAATTCGCCAACTTGCTGTACACAGAGCGCTAAATCTTCTTTAGTAATCGGGTCATCGGTTAAATATTTAGTACTCTCGAAATATCTTGCTTCTGGCAACCTTCCTAAATCCATGACAATCTCGACTAGTTGCTCTAACCCGCCGCATAGCTCAATGCTGGTTTTAATGCGCGGTGGCAAAATATCGAGGAGTTGATCGAGGTTGTCTGTAACTTGCTTGCGAATGGATTCCATTAGGCTTTTTAAGGTTTTACAGTTAGGTTTTAATTTGTGAAACTAATTGACGGGCGATCGCAACGGCTTGCCAGAGCAAACAAGGACGATCTTCGAGGCGATCGGGGACTTCTTCGCCCAGACTTTCCAGAAAGTCAATCACGATTTTACGGGCATAGCTGCCATAGGCAACGCCAGCCACAGCGATGTTTGCTTGGCGCAGTTTCGGGACAGTACTCGCATTTGTACCGCCAGCCAGTTGCACAAAGCCCATCGGCAACTGGAAATCTAGCACCTTCTGCCCTAGTTGCAGAGCCGCCCTAGTCGCACCATCCCCAATATCGCCGCTCATCGGTCGCCCATCGGTTTGCCAGATTAGCGATCGCGGTTTAGGATTCATACCTTCGAGCAAAGACATGAGGTAATCGCGCAGATCTTCACAATCGGGGAAGCTGACGGCTACTAACTTGAGCTTGGGGATAATCGGACTCAAGCGCTGCCAAAATGCGGCAAATTCTTTGGTGCGATTGGGCTGCGTATGAATTTCGATCGCATTGACTTGCTGGTTAAGGACTTGATCAACTTGAGCAAAAATATTTTCAGGGACATAAACCTGTTCGCGGGTATGAATAATTTGCACTGGACATAGCGGTAAGCAACGACCGCACCCATAACAAAGATCTGATATAACCCCATTGTAATCATTACTAAATTTTATGGCGGTGGTGGGACATACTTTTTCACAAGGACGGCTGCAATCGCTGGGACAAAGCTCAGGATCAAAAAATGCTTTCCGAAAATGAGGGTCTTCACCATCATTAAAGCTGACCATAACCAAAGGTGCGATCGCAGTTGGTTCTAACTTGATCGCAGCGGCAATTCCCTCCCTTGCAGCAGCGATCGTGGCTGGGTCAGGAGCCATATCGATGCAATCAGCTCCTGCCAATGTATAAATCAAGGCAAGATGGCGAATTGCGGGTAAATGTTGGTAACTCGCACCACAAATGAGCTTAAACCACTGGTGCGATCGGAGAGCTTCAAGTTCCATGCTATAAATTTTGTTCACATTCTTCAAAAACAGTGCGTAAAGCCCCTAAGGTCTTCGATCGATCATCAGAAGTATACATTCCTGTTTCATAGACTGCACCACTAAGCATTAGTTTATAAAATATCGATCCCTGTCCATTGGTGACAATTCCTAAGAGATCAATCTCTTTGCCTGATTGCCGATTTTCCCATTGACAAGCTTGCATTTCCACCAAACATTGAGCTAATCCCTGCTCAAAATCATCGCGTTTAGCCTCGACGATACAGAGGAACGGCGTATCTAGATAGTCCTGTCTAGCCGCAATCAAATAGTCAGCATTGCCAACTAAAATATCACTCTCGATCTTGCCGCCCTTCCATATTTTCAGCTTTTCACTGCTGTCCATCGCTTCTTCGCAGAATGCATCAATGAGCAGCTTTTTCGATTCTTCGTAACTCCGCAAATCAAAATTACGGTGCAAACGCTCTAATCTTTGGACAAAGAATTTACTAGCAGCCATTTCTCCAGATGCCAAGTCCCAGTGTGTCAAGGTCTTCAGTCCTAGCTGTTTGTATGCAGAGGGCAGATCAAAGCTAGAGAAGCTTTTCTTTTTGGATTTTGGTAACTTGGTCTGTTTCATAAAAATTTCTGTAAAAGGCGATCGCCTATTTCATCATATTCCGAAAAGATCAAGGCGACGCTTTGCGCCGCCTTGATCTTTTTGGGTTTTATGGCATATACAACTGCGATCGCTTTTTGCGATAATGCAATATATAAAGCGTGAGTTGAGATTATGGCTATATTTGGTGCTGTTCAAACCCCTGAAAGAGTTAAAGATACTGTCAAGGAGATAGTACGCAAGCCTTACCCGAAATATAAGGTCATTGTGTTAAACGATGATTTCAATACCTTTGAGCATGTTTCTGGATGCTTGATGAAATATATTCCGAATATGACTGAAGAACTGGCTATGCAGTTGACCGAGCAAGTCCATTTTGAAGGCTTAGCGATCGTCTGGGTGGGACCGATGGAGCAAGCCGAGCTTTATCATGCTCAACTAAAGCAAGCAGGCTTAACGATGGCGACCCTCGAAGCTGAGTAAAAACTCAACCCGCCATCAACTTTGCGATCGCAGGGCGCTCTGCGAAAACTGTTTACGTTTGGGAATAGCCAGACCTCAATTTGTTAAAAAAATATCAGCAATACAATCGTCCTGAGATTGTCATCGAAGCCCGCGTCGAAAGGCATTTAAAGTTCACAAAATAGAATGGCGGCGCTACGCGCCACCATTCTATTTTGGAAAGCAGCAGCTATGCAACCTCACACAAAACCAAAATCGCAGTTAGATTGTCATGGCCATTGACGTTATTGCCTAACTCAATGAGCCTGTCTAAGCCAGTTTGCAGATCGATTTCCTTATTTAAAATTGGCAATAAATGCGATCGCCAATTATCCTCAATCGCATCATTGTCACCCAAACCATCAGAACACAACAGAAATAAAGTTGGCTCCGTTAATGCAAAAAAGGCGATCGCAGGTTCTAGTCGATCGCTAGGATTTGGACCAAGTGCTTGAGTAAGTTGATGAGCATCAGCTCTAGACTGCGCCACTTCAGGCTCAACGCCAAGATCTAGTAGTTGATTGAGAACTTCATGATCGCGGGTGATTTGTGCTAATTTTGGTTCTGGTATTGATTCGAGATTAGGACTATTAGTAACTTTATAGATACGGCTGTCACCGACATGGGCAATGACAACATCGAGATCATGAATCCCTAAAACCACTAGAGTTGTCCCCATTCTGCCCAATGCTTGCCGTTTCTCACTTTCATTCTTGGTGAAAATTGCTTGATTTGCATTGCAGATAATCTCATTAAGCTTCTTCTGACCTGGTAAAGTATCGATCCAAAATGGACGAAACTGATCAGTAATCGAATTAACGGCGATCGCACTCGCAACTTCGCCCCCTTCGTGTCCACCCATACCATCACACAGGACAAATAAACCGCGACGACTGCGATCGCTAATTTGACTTTTGCCATTAATACTACGAGTTTGAAAAATCGCCACAAAATCATCCTCATTGCGATCGCGTTGCATTCCCACATCAGTCTTGCCAGCGTAGGTTAAATTTTGTAAATGCACTGCGGAAGATACAACTATCGACATTTCTGAATCAACATCTGCAAAGTCTTCTAAATTGAACTCTAGTGGCAATTCCTCTAGATCTGCTCCATTCGACGATTTCTCTATGTCGCTCACTACTTGAGAAGAAGCCAAATCTTTTACCTGAATTTTGATTGTGTCTAATACAGACTCTAAATTCAATGGTCTGGTTGGTACTGAAGAAGGTTTTAGAGCCTCTTCTCCAAGAATATTTAGCTGAATATCTATAGCAATTTTAGCGCCGCAAAATTGACAAAATTGGTGGCTATCAGGATTTGCAGCTTTACAAATAGGACAGATGCTCATAATTATGATTGCATTGGCACAATGCTATAAATTTAGGCTAATAATAGAGAATAAGACTTTAAGGTAATCGCACGCATGACTGATTCTACCAGACTCAATCCCGCTGAAGAGATCGTCCTTGGACGAGACTTTATGACCCTTTCTCAGCATGTTCTTTCCACGTTTGGGACATTTTCGGCTGAGGCTTACGATCTCAGTGCATTTATGGGGCGGATTGGTTTAGCAGGCAAAACGATCGCTCGCCATCTTAGCCGGGCAGGTTTAGTCGAAAATGTGCTGGGGGTCACAGGTGAAGTAAATGTCCAAGGCGAAGCTGTCAAAAACATGGATCGCTATGCCAATCGGGTTTTTCTTCGCGCTTTTGAGCAGAGTGGTTTAGTTTGTCGGCTTGCCTCTGAAGAAATGGAGCTGCCTTACTACATCCCCGAAAACTGCCCCATTGGTCGCTATACCTTACTTTATGATCCTATTGATGGCTCTAGCAATATTGACGTAAATTTAGCGATCGGCTCGATCTTTTCGATCCGTCAACAAGAAGGAGATGATGAATCTGGAGAAGCTCTAGATTTATTGCAGTCTGGACGCAAACAAATCGGTGCAGGTTATATCCTTTATGGCACAAGCACAATGCTAGTTTATTCTCTCGGTAATGGAGTTCATGCCTTTACCCTCGATCCTAGTATTGGTGAATTCATTCTCTTTCAAGAGAATATCCATATTCCTGCTAAAGGTTCTATCTATAGTGTGAATGAAGGGAACTTTTGGCAATGGGAAGAACCAATGCGGGAATATGTCAGGCACATGCATCGCCAAGAAGGGAATACGGCTCGTTATTCTGGAGCGTTAGTAGCTGACATTCATCGCATTCTCTTTCAAGGCGGTGTTTTTCTTTATCCAGGTACAGTCGGTCATACTGATGGAAAATTGCGTTTACTTTACGAGTCTGCGCCTTTAGCATATCTGATCGAGCAAGCAGGAGGTCGTGCTACGAATGGGACTCAAGAAATTCTCGATGTCGTCCCCAAAAAGTTGCACAGTCGTACGCCGTTAATTATCGGCAGTCCTGAAAATGTAAAAGTAGTAGAATCTTTTCTACACGCATAATGGCTCGGCTTTCTTAGAGCGCTTTGCGCTCAAACCCGAACCAAGAATTTTTTTAAAGTGTTGCAAAGCAACACTTTAAAAAAGTTCAGTAACCTGATGCCGATTTGATCTCATAGCGATCGCAAGATTTCCCGATCGCAAATTTAAACGACTCATGTACAGTTTTGTTAGACTGCGTAGCAAAAATAACTATTCCTAATAAGCAAAGTCCTGTTGCGATCGCAAAAATATTAGTGATCCCCACAACCCCAATCAGTTTGCCCATAATTGGTCCAGCAAAAGCGATCCCCAGATCAAAACCGAGCCATGTCATCCCAAATACATAGCCGCGCTCTTGCGGAACTGTGCGATCGGCAAGCAACGCCACGATCGCAGGGATCACAATTCCTGAACCGATTCCTTCCGCGATTCCTGACAATAAGAACTCGTAGTCATGACTAGCAAAATAGATAATTGCCATCGATAATCCATAAAAGAAGATGCCAATCGAAATGAATATACCTCGCCCCCACTCATCACTAAGTCGTCCGACAGGAAAACGAATCATAAATCCAGAAAGCGCCGCCGCCATATAGAATAAACCCGCATTCAGGGCAATCTGCTTCTGTTGCATCAAAATTGGCATAAAAGCACTGAGTGTCCCAAAGGACAAGCCAACCAGCAACAAAACTGTAGAAGGAACTCTTACTCTAGGATTGAGAAAGGTCTGCCAAAATTTTGGCTTGACCATCGCGGCTGTTGCCATTTTGCGATCGCATTCACTGCCGCCAGCTTCAATTTGAGTTGTTAATAATAATCCCGCAAAGGCAAGCAATGAGGCAGTAATAAATAGAGGTTGATATCCCCAAGCCTCTTGCATCAAACCACCGATCGCAGGACCAAAAGCTAATCCCAAAGGATTTACTAAACTCATATAGCCAATTATTTCACCGCGTTGCTCAATTGGCGCTAAGTCTGAAATCAAGGCACTATAGCTCGCCGCAAAAGCCGCAATACTAATGCCATGAATGGCGCGAAATAATATTAATAAAGGGATCGATGGCAATAAGGCATAGCACAAGGGAACTATTGCCGCCACGATCAACCCAATTCTCATGGTGTAGCGGCGACCTTTGCGATCGGACAACTTGCCAAGATAGGAACGAAACAAGATCAAACCGATCGCAAAAGAACCCATGATGATCCCGATTTGATCAAAAGATTGCGTTAAGCTGCGGATATAGAGAGGTAAGGTCGGTAACTGTGAGGACATGCTCGACCAGAAAAATAGCCCCGTCCAAAAAACCGCAGTCAGATTTTTGCGAAGGTGAGTATCAAGATTAGAGAAAGTAGTTAAGGACTGCATGATCTCAATGTGACTAATCAATGTGACCAATAAAATACAGAACCCAATCAATTTGTAAAAGTCTTTTTAAAAAAAGATTTTTACAAATTGATTGGGCTGCGATTACTTATTTAAGAGTATCGCTTGAATTCTCAACTAGAGATATCAAGCGATCAGGTGATTAGTACTTAACAGGAGCAGGGATAGGAGCGCGATCGCGTCCAGCAGATGAAGATCGGCGCGAATCGTATCCACCACCATCACGACCACCGCCGTCACGACCAGAGCGAGAACCATTTCCGCCTTGACCGCGCTTAATTGGTCTACCACTGTTGTAAGAACCACCGCCGCCATCACGATCGCGATCGCGACCACGACCACCCTCAGGGTTATGGGGCTGCTTAGCCAACACTTGCAATGCAGCTTGTTCAGATTTGTCAGATTGCAGTTGAGTATAGGCAAGTTGCAATGCTGCGGCTGCGATCGCTTGAGGATCGTAGTCTTCAACCAATTGCGATACCAAAGGCAAGAACGAAGCCAAACGCTCACCAGTCAAAGCTTCAAGAATTTGCTCGGTAAAGCGACCGATGCGACGCTCTTGAATCTGCGCGACATTAGGCAATGGCTGAGGAGGAAGAGGCATACCCACTTGCTGCTCCAATTGACGCAACTTGTAACGCTCTTTTCCAGAAATCAAGGTGATGGCAATACCTTTCTTACCAGCACGACCAGTCCGACCGATACGGTGAACATAACGCTCAGGATCATCAGGAATATCGAGGTTAAATACGTGAGTCAAACCATCAATATCTAGACCACGTGCTGCAATGTCTGTGGCAACAACCCAACGAACTTGTTGATTGCGGAAGCGACGTAACAGAGCTTCACGCTGAGACTGCGAAAGGTTGCCATGATACTCATCGACACTATGACCACAAGATTGGAGAACTTCAGTCAGGCGGCTAGCCGAATCCTTAGTCCGCACAAAGATTAGTGCTGAGGTTGGCGCTTCAAATTCCAGAATCGGTAACAGAGCCTCTTCTTTAGTGAGATGATAGGGAACCAAATAAATCTGTTGATCAATACGAGTAGGCGTGGAGTCTTGACTTTCAACCTTGACAGTAACAGGTGACTTCAAGAAGTTTTTCACCAAGCGTTTGACCGCAGGTGGCATCGTCGCCGAGAAGAAAGTACTCTGCTTAGTAGAAGGAGTTGTCACCAAAATCCTCTCTACATCTTGAATGAAGCCCATATTGAGCATTTCATCGGCTTCATCAAGAACAAACCAAGAAAGGTTTTCTAGTTTAAGTTTTCCGCGCTCCATTAAATCGATTACTCGACCAGGAGTACCGACAACCACATGGACACCGCGTTCCAATTGAATCATTTGGCGACTGATATCAGATCCACCATACACGGTCAGGATTTTTGCACCCGGCTTGGTGTTAAAGGTGCGAATCGCCTGACCAACTTGAATGGCAAGTTCACGAGTTGGAGTTAAAATTAGCGCTTGTAAAAAGTCGCTGTTGAGATCCAAACGTTCCAAAATTGGCAAAGCAAAAGCTGCTGTTTTGCCAGTACCAGTCTGCGCTTGACCTAGTACATCTGCTCCTGCGAGCAGTTGAGGAATAGCCTGCTCTTGAATAGCAGTAGGCTCTGTAAAGCCAATGGATTCGAGCTTAGCAACTCGTGCTTCAGAAATACCGAGAGAAAGAAAAGATGAGGGCATGGATGATCCTAAGATTTGCAGCAAATTTGTTCTACGAACAGTTCGCCTATTCTGCCAATCGCACGGGATAAACAATCACTAACAAAGCCGAAGGACATCTCTGCCCTAAATTTTAAGCGGTTTAAAAAGAGTTTTTCGATGAAAACCTCAGCTTCCAAAGATTAGATTGCTTTGGATAGTCATGCAATGGGAGAAGTCAGCAAAATGAAGTTACTTGTTTCTAGTATAAACCTTTGTTAAAGATTGTAAACAATCTTTTTTTAGATTTATGTCTATGGTATGGGCGGACGAAAGTTGATAATCTACTCTGAGATAGCATTCCAAGATAAAATCGCAAGAAAAAATCCCAAGATAAATTAGTTGTCGCCCAAAAGATGTTCCTTGGATTTATCTAACTTGTTCCAGAGTTCTTTGATCTGTTGATAAGCTTCGTTGGGCGAAATCTTACCGCCAGTTTCTAAGGCGCAGATGATCGAAATACGATTAGTAAACTCTTGCAGGTTAGCATCAAAAGCTAAATTTTGCGGTGTAAACTCACCTCTAAAATTAGAGATAGGGTTCAGAAAGCTATCTTTATCAAGGTTAGGCATCTAGATTTAGCTCACTAATACCACAAATATAAGTTGGACAGGTTGAGAAGACCTCAAGATCGCAGAAGTAGAAAACTGTAGGGAAAAGCGATTATTCTGCAACCTGCCCGATTATTTCGGACATTAGCTGGACATTGCTAATTTTAGGCAGTAACTTTTTTGAGGGCTACAGCGAGATTAGACTTGCGACGAGCGCCAGTATTGCTATGCAGAACTCCACACTTGACGGCCCGATCAATTTTGCTATAAGCCAAAGACTGTTTAGCATTAGCTGCTGCTAATGCTTCAGGAGTAGGATTAGCCTTGTAAGCATCAACTGCTTCTAAATAGCTTTTCATTAAAGTCTTGACGGCTGACTTATATGATTTATTATGCAGACGGTTACGCTCAGTGATCTGAATGCGCTTCTTGGCGGACTTGATGTTTGCCACAGTTGATTCCTTTTAGCTAAATGACATGGTTTGAAGCGTTCATTATCATAACATTTTGATTAGATTTTGCAACCTTAAAACCAATTTACTTTTTAATTAACCTTCTGATTGCTTTTTTGATTTGGCTCTCTATGTTGACCAATCTCACCCTCAAACGCCCATGACCTACCTAAATTTTGTTTCTTTCTTTGGCATTTTTGGCTTGTGCTTTGTCGCTTGGATCTTCTCCGAAGATCGGCGCATCATCCCTTGGCGCGTCATTATCTGGGGAATTGGCTTGCAGCTAGTACTGGGCTATCTAGTTTTTCAGCAGCCGCAAACCAGAGAGGGTTTACGATGGTTTAGTGAATTGTTGGATGGTATTTTTGCCTCGGCAGATACTGGCGCGAGATTTGTGTTTGGGCGTTTACTTGTGCCACCGACAGGGCAAGAGCCTTATGTTTTGTTACCACTAAGACCTGATGGCACTTGTCCTCCAGGACAGGTTTTATTGGATGATTTGACGAGTGTGGGTAATGCCGCAGCTAATTACTGTACAACCAATCGTTTGGCTTATGTATTCGCATTTCGGGCTTTGCCTGCGGTGATTTTCTTCTCAGGGTTTATGGCTTTACTAGAAAATCTTGGGATTATCCAGAGAGTTGTGGATGTGTTTGCCAAGTTGTTTTTCTGGACAATGCGTTTGAGTGGTGCTGAGGCGCTGAGCGGTGCGGCAAATATTTTTGTCGGTATTGAAGCTGCGATCGTGGTTAAGCCTTATTTACCTAAAATGACGCGCAGTGAGCTATGTGCAATTTTGGCTTGTTGCTTTGGGACGGCGGCTTCTTCGACCTTGGCGATTTATGTTAGTTTTTTGCGCCCCGTTTTTCCAAATATTTTGGGTCACTTAGTTTCGGCTTCAATTATTGCGATTCCTGCTTGTTTTGTGTTGTCTAAAATTCTTGTGCCTGAGACGGGTGTGCCTCTGACGATGGGAGGAATTCCGAAGGAAGACAAATCCGCAAAACCTGATCAGGATGGTGAACTCGAGAATGCGGGTGGTGAGGCGATGATGCGGATGAGTCCCATGGATGCCACGATTATTGGCGCTTTGGATGGGCTGAAAATGGCTGCTTCGATCGCTGCAATTTTGATTTTAATCGTCGGTTTAGTCGATCTCGTTAATCAAATTTTTGGCTGGCTGGCTACAATCAGCGACATTTTTAAGGTGGTAAATCTACCCAATATTCAAGGGGCTTTGTTTTATCCTTTGACTTTAATGACAGGCGTTTCGCTGGATGATTCTTGGACAGCTTCAGTAATTATTGGTCGTCGCTTGCTAGAAACGGCGATCCCGCCCTATCAAGCTTTGGCTCAAGCTTCTAAAGATGGCTTAATTAGCGATCGCACAGTGATCATTGTCAGCTATGCCTTATCTGGTTTCGCGCATTTGGCTTCTGTGGGCATCTTTGTGGGTGGGACGATTGCTTTGATTCCATCACGCCGCCGTGATATTTCTGATCTCGGTTGGAAAGCTTTATTTGTTGGGACTTTGGCAACCTTGATGATCTCTTGCATTGCGGGTGTGTTTGATGATGGCAGCCCTAGCATTTTGGGGGAGAAGAAAAAAGCTCAACCAGTGCAAGTTAAGCCGTCGCCGAGTGCTTCGCCAAGTGTGTCGCCAAGTGTGTCACCCAGTACTTCGCCGACTAATGTAAGTCCTTCCCCGACGGCTTCACCTAAAACAACGCCCTCGTTGCCAACACCACGTTAAAACCAATAAAAGCCTCGCATTGCGAGGCTTTTATTGGTAAATGGGGGCAAAGCGCCCTTTTTTGTTGTTAAGCGCGATATTGCTGTAACTCAGACTTTAGTTGAGCAATCTCGGCACGGAGGTTGTCAATAGTTTCCTGTAACTCATCAGGAGCGATATCGCGATCTTCAGTGGTGACATTCCCCTTTTGCTGATCAGCCTTTTCGAGAATTGTTTCGACAAAAATACGAATCTGTTCGCGTTGTTCGGCATCAAATTTGCCTATGGCGCTGAGGGTGTCAGTTACGGTTTCTTCGATGCGATCGATTACAGCTTCAGCAGTGGCTCTACCAATAAAGAAAGCATCTAATGGTGATTTACTCATGGGGTTTAATTATTGGTTAATCAATTTGTCTAAATATAGCAATAAAACTCAAAAGAAGAGGTAGCGTAAAGCGCAGCAGCTTCTTTTTTAAAAGGGAGCTTTGATTTTTGGTTCTTTGTAATCTAGCTCTTTCAGCTTTTTGAGAATACGGCTGAAGTATTCCTGCATATAGGATTCAAGTGTAGTCATATCTTCTTCTTCGAGACCGAAAATTTTGTAGGTTTCCTTCATCTCAGCATCAATAGGAATACCGCTAGCAAGGACTTCAGCATAGGTCATGCGCTCGGCAAAGCTCCAGCCAAATTCAAAGCCAAGCGCAATTTTACGGGCAACTCGCAGCAATCCGATCGACATGTTGGCAGTTTTTCTGGTGCGTCCTGACATTCTTTCGCAAAGCTTGATGATTTCGCTGGGCTGCCATGCTTTTGGCCCTGCGATCGCAAAAGATTGGCGCTCAGTTTCTTTGACAGTGAGAGCACGAACCGCAAACTTGGCGATGTCTTGAGTATTCATATACGCGATCGGGGATGATTCGCCGCCGATCCAGATGGTTTGATTTTCGAGGATGGGGATCGCATATTCACCGATCAAGTTTTGGAAGAATCCGCAGGGTCTGAGAATGGTGTAGTTAAGATCGGTGGATGCTAGAAATTTCTCGGTGCAATTTTTGATGTCCATCAGTGGGACAGTGGGATATTTTTCGGCATTGAGAATCGAAAAAAATACAAAGCGTTGGACTTTAGCGCGTTCGGCTGCTTGGATCAATGCAACTTTACCAAGCCAATCGACATCTTTGATTCGCATCGATCCCGTCGCCCGAGTTGTAGCTGCGTCAATAACTTCGGTGACTCCTTCTAGCGCGTCATCCAGACTTTGAGCATTGTTCAGATTTCCTGCGACGAGATCTGCGCCCCACTCCCTGAGGAAGTTGGCTTTCTTAGGATAACGAACAAAACATTTAACTTTCAGCCCCCGATCCAGTGCGTGACGGGTGATTTGACGACCTAATGTACCTGTCGCACCGACGATCAGTAAGCTCATAAAATTTTTTTATTAAATTGACTTTGTAAACATATATAAATCTAACAGATATTTGGTGACAACTTTTGGTAAGCGATCGCGATATCTATCTATAGACAGTACCTAACCGAAAAGACAAAGGCGGCGCGCTGCGTTGCTTTTGTTTTGCGATCGCAAAATTGATTTGTAACTGAATATTACGAAAATACTAGCTACCAAGAAGAATTATTGAGAACTGTCAGTTGAGGTTGAGTGGCTGCTGTAGGCTAGCAATCATTAAGCATCAAAAATTTTTATATAAATCTCAAATATTCGGTATTTTACAAAATGTATAACAAATCAACAAAAGATCCTGTAGTTGCCGCAGTGACAGCAGGTTTGGGCGCAGGGGCAGTTACTTGTTTTAGTGTCAGCCAAGGTCAAAATATTTTTGTGGCGATCGGGGTGACTGCTTTTGCTACGGTCGTGGCTTTGATTGTCGATCGCTTGTTTTTTAACTAACACCACACCATTTTTTGGTTATAAAATAATAGAGGCGTGCTTTGCACGCCTCTATTATTTTATGTATACGGGATCGGTAGAAAATTGAGTACTGAACTTAAAAAGTTTGTAATGTGGGGCAGCTATTGCGAAAATGTACTAGAAAAACGTGCGCCATTTCGCCAAGTCCATCTTGATAACATCAAAGCCATGTATGAATCTGGCAGATTATTGACAATTGGACCAACTGAAGATTTAACCAAAGTATTTGGAGTTTATGCTGCACCTGACATAGCAGCAGCGCGGCAGTTGGTTGAAGCCGATCTCTATTGGCAAAATGGCATCTGGACTGATTACGAAATCCATGAATGGATTCAGGTTTATTAAAAAATAAAAGGTCGCAAAAACCCAAAAAATTAGGGGCGGCGCGAAGCGCCACCCCTAATTTTTTGGG
>JAYUSC010000701.1:0-6050 GCA_043755885.1 Pseudanabaena sp.
GTTTTGATCAATCAATCTTGCGAAAGGTGTCTTTTATTTCTTTTTGTGTAATTTTTAACAATAGTAACGAGTAAATGTACTAACCTATTAAATGTTAGAACAATATTAAGGTTAAGGTAAATTGTCATGACACCTGCTATCATTCGCCTCTTCTGGGACTCAGTAAGCCAAGCACAGCCAAATCTGCTCCTAAATCTTGATGACGACGGACTGATGAGCTGGCTGGTTGATCAAGTCCAGCAGCGCTCTTCACTCGACTCCCGCCAACAAAATGATCTCAGTACTTACATCAGTGATCGCCTACCTTTAATTCGAGAAATGGCTTACGAGAACTAGGTCTCTCGAAGGTTAGATGCTCTAAATTTGATTTGAAACTTGATTTAAATTTAATAATTTATTTAGATTTTGACTGTGCTTTATCAATTTTTAGATGTTATGACTGGATCATTGAAGAAGCAAAATTATAAATACTTGGGGAATTTTTCTAGAGGGGAAACAAGGACTCTGACGATCCCATACTCCAAAATGTTACGATAATTACCTGAGCAATGCGATCGCAAATTTCATCTCTCTGCAAATTGCATATAAAACTATTCACCGATATTTCTAGCGATTATTTCTAGCATATGGTATCTCCAAGAATTATTGACCTGTTGCGTAGTGGTCAAACTAATCACTCATATATTGTTCGTGGTTGGGTACGGACAAAGCGCGAAGGCAAGGGGATATCCTTTCTAGAACTTAATGATGGTTCGTCGCTACAGGGACTACAAATCGTTTTACCACAGACAATTGATGGCTATGAAACGCTAGTTAAGCAGATAACCACTGGCACATCAATTGAGGTGTCTGGCACTCTAGTTGAGTCGATGGGCAAAGGACAAAGGGTCGAAATGCAAGCGACTGCGATCGCAATATTTGGCACTGCCGATCCTGAGACTTATCCTTTACAAAAAAAACGTCACTCGATCGAATTTCTGCGGACGATCGCCCATTTACGTCCACGTACAAATATGTTTGGGGCGGTGTTTCGAGTCCGAAATGCCTGTGCATTTGCCATTCATAAATTTTTTCAAGAACGTGGTTTTTTGTGGGTGCATACACCGATTGTCACGGCTAGTGATTGTGAAGGTGCAGGTGAAATGTTTGGCGTAACTACTTTTGACTTAAATAAAGTCGCCGCCGCAGGTAAACCCGTAGATTTTTCGCAAGATTTTTTTGGGAAGCCCGCATTTTTGACCGTGAGTGGTCAGCTAGAAGCCGAAATTATGGCGAGTGCCTTCTCTAATGTCTATACTTTTGGACCCACGTTTCGAGCTGAGAACTCGAATACCTCGCGCCACCTTGCTGAGTTTTGGATGATTGAGCCAGAAATGGCATTTTGCGATCTTGAAGGTGATGCTGACTTGGCTGAAGAATTTCTCAAATATATTTTTAATTATGTTTTGGAAACTTGTCCTGAAGATATGGAATTTTTCCAAGAACGTGTAAGCGATCAAGTAATGATCAATGCTCGCAAAATTGTTGATCAGCGATTTGAGCGAATCACCTATACAGATGCGATCGCAATTCTCGAAAAGTGTAGCAAAACCTTTGAGTTTCCTGTGTCATGGGGCTTAGATTTGCAATCAGAACATGAACGATTTTTAGCAGAAGAGCATTTCCAAAAACCCGTAATCGTGATGGATTATCCGCTGGCGATCAAGGCTTTTTATATGCGGGTGAATGAAGGTACAACTAGCGATCGCGCCACAGTAAGAGCGATGGATATTCTCGCCCCTGGAGTGGGTGAACTGATCGGCGGTTCGCAACGAGAGGAACGCCTTGATGTATTGGAAGCCAGAATTCGCAGTGTCGGTTTAAATCCCGAAGATTATTGGTGGTATCTAGATTTACGTCGTTATGGAACTGTGCCTCATGCTGGCTTTGGGTTAGGCTTTGAGCGTTTAGTCCAGTTCATCACAGGTATGGGTAACATCCGCGATGTGATTCCATTCCCTCGTTTTCCTCAGAGTGCCGAATTTTAATCTAGCGATTTCTATACATTTAGAAATACTTAAGGAGGTTATATGGCGATTTTTCAAGAAATTATTGATTCGATCGAGAGTCTGTCCTTAGAAGATCAGGACTACTTATTTGAGTTAATTCGCAAGCGCCGAATCGAGAATCGACGAGCTGAAATATTGGCTAATGCTCATGAGGTGATGCAAGCTTTTCAAGATGGGACAGCTAAGAGGGGAAGTGTTGATGATTTGATCGCTGATTTACTAGGAGATAATTAAAGCGCTCTTTCTCAACTTAGACTATGTGCTAAGTCCCCCATGATATAAGTTGCGGCGATCGCACGATCGTCACCCATGATGATTGTGGCAAATAGTTGATCGGAGATTTCGGCGAGTGTGGGTGGATTTGCTGAGTCAAATGATTTATTTCTTAATGCCATAATTGGCGTTGCGCGTAAATTTAACACGACAAAATCTGCTTCTTTGCCAATTTCAAAATTACCCAATTTATCCTCAAGGCATAAGGCTCTTGCACCGCCCAAAGTTGCTAGAAACAAGGCTTGAAAAGCTGATAATTTTTGCGATCGCAACTGAGAGACTTGATAGGCAGTACTTGCGGTGCGTAACATCGAAAAACTGGTTCCAGCGCCCACATCGGTTCCCAATCCCACTTTTATAGGTGTTTCTCGTGATTTTGCCTTCTCTATTTTGAAGAGTCCACTTCCCAAAAACAAATTGGAAGTTGGACAAAAGGCGATCGCAGATTTTGCTGCTGATAATCTCGCAAATTCGCGATCGCTAAGCTGCACCCCATGAGCAAAAACTGATCTCTCACCAACTAAACCTGCGCGATCGTAGACATCTAGATAACCTTCACCCTCAGGGAAAATATAAGCGACTGCTTCTACTTCTTTGATGTTTTCCGAAAGATGCGTATGCAAGTATACGTCAGGAAACTCGGCTAGAAGTTTACCAGCATTTGTTAATTGTTCTGATGTAGAAGTAATAGCAAATCTTGGCGTGACTGCGTAAAGTAAGCGATCGCATTTGTGCCATTTCTCGATTAGCTGCTTAGTTTCTAGATAAGAAGATGCAGCCGTGTCGCGCAAAAATTCAGGAGCATTACGATCCATCATCACCTTACCCGCAATCATTCGCAAATTGCGGCGCTGTGCTTCCTCAAAAAAAGCATCCGTCGATTGCGGAAATACGGCGGTAAATACTAGGGCTGTTGTGGTTCCATTTCGCAATAATTCATCGAGAAAGATCGCAGCCATCTCCAAGGCATAATTGCGATCGGCAAACTTCTGTTCTGTCGGGAATGTATAAGTACTCAGCCATTCTAATAACTGCTCACCATAGGAAGCAATCATCTCTGTCTGCGGAAAATGAATGTGCGTATCAATAAATCCTGAGACAATCAGGCGATCGCCATAATCTGCGATCGCAATATCTGCATATTTAGTATGCAACTCTTCGTAATTACCTAAATCTTTGACTTTACCATTTTCAACTATCAGCAAACCATCAGGCAAGTAGCGCATACAATCAGCTTCTGGCGCATAAAATGGATCTGCGATCGCGTCTAGAAAACTAGCTCTAAATCCCTTGATAGTTTGATGTTGCATAGTTTAAATCGTCTCTATCTTGTTAATGGGCAAAAACATCCGCATATCCGAGTAAATCTAAATAAACAAGCGTGGGAATATGAGCAAAACAAGCCTTTGCCAAGTCGTAGCGATTTTCTCGAATCAGCATATCAATCAACTTACGATAGACCGACAATAGATAAATCACATCATTAGCAGCATATTGTAACTGAGCATCGGAGAGAACTTTGACATTCCCCCAGTCTGAAGACTGCGAAGTTTTATCTAATTCAATTTTTTCGAGTTCGCGTACCAATTCCTTTAAGCCATGCTTATCGGTATATGTCCTCGCCAGTTTACTAGCAATCTTAGTACAAAAAATTGGATGCGTGGCAATGCTGAGATGCGCTTCTAGCATCGCGACATCAAACCTCGCAAAGTGAAAAACTTTAGTAACGTTGGGCGCTTCAAACAAATACTTGAGGTTGGGTGCTTCTTTAATTCCCTGTCCAATTCGGACTAAACTTACGGTTTCATCGTCATTGCAAATTTGGATTAAGCACAAGCGATCGCGTCTGGGGATCAGCCCCATAGCTTCAGTATCAACTGCGATCGCCTCACAGCTCAGATATTCTTGAAGTGTCTCAAAATCAATATCGTTATCAAAAATCTTAAAAGCTGGCATCTTAGTTTTTGGGTTGGATTCTCAAATTGTCTCTAGCAGTTATACAGCTTATTGAGCAATTCTTAAAATAAGCGTTTAGTATTATGACTCTATTTTAGAAAGCTTATACAATGAGTTTAAGCTCAGGGTAATAATATTGAGTAAAATGCTTATTGTCTAGAAAAGTGTTGATCTGAGTCTAGTACAAACAACATTACGACGATAAGGTTTTTAGGCAACTCGGTATCTAGGTAATAAAAATCTCATACACCTCATGAGAATCGCTAAATATTTATGTAGATCTCGCCAAAAGCGTCTTTTTTTTGCTATTGTTCAAGAAAATATTGATATGGCACAGTTTTACAATAAAAATCAATCTAATAGATTTCCTGAACAAGTTACCGATATAACTACAGGGAGCATTGAGAAAGCTCAGCAACATATCTATGATTTCTTTTTGGAAATCATTAAGCATCATGAATCTGAAGTGATTTTAAATCAATTTAAAAAACTGTTTATTGATTATGAAGAGATTCACAATGTTAATGCTTATTATGCGCTAGGTGAGATTATATTTCACAACAAAGAAGGTGAGTTTAAGTATACCCTTTTACGCTGTTGCTATATCCTCAATAATAACTGGGCTATTAATGGAAATATTAGCGCTTGTCAGAAATTAGTTGACTTTTTTTTAGCAGATTCAATTGGCGTTGCTACGCGGATTCACAAATTAAAAAAACTAAGGCAATGGTTACAAAGCTTTGCACAATCTGAAGAATATAGTACCTTGCGAATGCTGTCAGGTAGACCTGGGATTCGCAAAACCTATCATAACTGGAGCGAACGCTTTTCTTCTTATCTATTGATATCAGAATATGCTGATCCAAGAAAACCATTTGAACAACGCCAATACGCGCAGAATTTATCTCGCAAGATCAAAAAACAATTTAAGTTTGATCTTGCTATGTATACCGCTCGTCTTGATTCACAGTCAGGGGCAAATCCTCAACGTCAAAATCCAACTAACTTAGGTGATGGTGTATTACTTCTCATCAAAAGAGTGCTGAATAGGCAAGGAAATGATAACTATCGAAAAGCGGCTAGAAATCTCTACGAGCATTCTCAAAATATAACTTTTGTAGAATTTAAATCCAGATTACTTGCATATTTAGGGATATCACAAGATGACTTGGAGATCTCTGAAGTATTTCGTTCGACGGTTGTAAATAAATTAAAACATTTTCAAGAACATCGTAATGATGAGCTAATGACTCTTAGCTTATTGTATGTAACTTGCAATCGGATTTTGCAATATCTATTATTAAGTGAGCGACGTGCACCATCTCAATTTTTGCAATTATCATTAGAATATGATAACTTTCTGAATCCTATAATTTTGTTGTTAAAGATTGTATTGATTCAGCCGAATATTCGCTTGTATTTAGAAGGATATGTTGCTGAATTAATCAAGTTTTATAGTGTCTATGAAGAAACTGAATGTCAATCCTTCATTAATTTTCTTGATGTGCTGAATGTCACTCTAGCAATTTTTGATGAAGATACAGACTATAGTTTGATTAAAATGAAAAATATTGAGAATGATTTGACAGATATTAATTTAGATAACTATCGTGTTTTCTCACAATTAAAGAGGCTGGTAGATAGAGGTAAGCCATCAGTTGATCAAGAAGATACAACCGAAACCTTAAATTTTTAGGATGCTGACTTCTTGTTGAATTTAAAACCAATAAATTACCCAAACCCGTAAGGTTGCGCCCCTGTGGGGCGCAACCT
>JAYUSC010000702.1:0-2606 GCA_043755885.1 Pseudanabaena sp.
GATCTGTCTCGTGAACAAGCATCTAGTTACAAATTGCCTTTTCAGAGAGTATTAGAAAAAGTAAAACCCCAAAAAGATCTCAATCGCAGCGAGCTTTCTCGAACTTACTGGTGGCGATTTCGTCGATATAGCCCTGCAATGCGAAAGGCTCTAGAAGGTTTAACTTGTTACTTTGCCGTAGCCAAAATCTCGAAATGGGCAATTTTTACACCTGTAGATATTTCTATTCTTCCCTGTGAAGCTAATATGGTGATTGCTTCCGATGACTTTTATGTATTAGGGATTCTTACATCTAAGGTGCATCGCCTATGGGTCAAAGCACAAAGTTCAACATTAGAAGATCGAACTCGCTATACCAATACAACTTGTTTCGAGACATTCCCATTTCCAAGCAAAAAGACTAAATCCTTGGCAGAAAAAATCCGCTTGATTATGCAAGAGATTCATCAATATCGCATCGAGCAAATGGAGGACAAACAATGGGGAATTACCACACTCTATAACGAGTTTTTCCATGAACGTTCTACCCAACTCTATAAATTCCATGCCAAGCTCGATAAACTGGTAATGCAACTTTATGGCTTTAGCGACAGTGACGACTTACTAGAGAAGCTATTGCAACTTAATCAAGAAATCGCTGCACAAGAAAAAGCCTCTAGCCAATAGAAGCGGTATGTGTACCGCTTCTATTGGCTTTTAAACTAGGCGATCGCTATAGGCGATCGCAAAAGTCATCACAGTTGTGAGTAAGATGATCGGATAGATAATCCAAGACGCAATATTCAAATAGCGAAAGGCTCTTTTCTTGCCATCTTTTTCTAACTTCGCGCCGATCACCGTCACCAGAATCGGGATTAGGCATAGACAGAAATAGACATAAAATACATATTCCATCGCCACGGTGTAGCCAACTTCGGGCAATTGATTGTTAAAGGATAGTAACAACACAATTCCTGATAAAAGTGCGGAGGCAGGAGCCATCGTGCGCGGCACAAACATATTGTAAGGAAAGAATAGACAGCAATAAGCCATGACCGATAACAAGAGCAACGGCAAAACATTCTTAGATAGAAATACGAGGGTTTTGCGCTGAAAAGTCATCCGAATGCTTAATCCGGGGTATTCAATCTGCACATTTGATTGCACCAAATCGGGATCACCTTGAGTGGAAGTATTCCGAGAGGAGTCCTGAAAATAAGTGATATCTTTGAAATTCCAAAGTTGCAGTCCTTGAAAAGGTTTGCGCTCGACTTCTTTGGCTCTGGGTAATTTCAAGCCCACCGTATCGATCGCATAAATTAAGCGCTCAGTCGATAGGGTGGGATTATCAAAACGCAAATTTAATTTTTGGGAATCAAAGGGATAATCGCGAAAATCAAAGGCATTCCGAAATTCACCACGCACACGATAGAGGCGATAGTTTAATCCATTGACCACTTGAGCCTTGATTGGTGCTTTACCATCAAAGACGGGTGCGGTGGGATTTACACTGTTGGTCACTGCGTCAGGAAATTGAATTTCTGTCGGTTCATCAGTACCGTTGTAAAGGAACCACACATAAAAATCGGCGGTAAAAGTTGATTTGTCAATCCGATTCAGCTTATTGATATCCATCCCTGCATAAACCACGCGCTGCCGCCAAAAATATTGATCGCCTGATTGGACGATGCTGCCAGATTGCAGTTCTTTTGGCAAATTTAGGCGTTCGGGATTAGTGATCGGCGTGAATTGTTGGGACGCGGAGATCAGTTTATAGTCTTGGAATCGAGCAAGCCGTACAGGTTGATCGCTATTGCGATCGCTATTAAAATACAGCGAACCTGTTAAGCCGCGTAGCCCCACCTTGCGATTGTTGAGCTTGGCTAAAGCATCTCGCACCTGTTCGCGATCGGCTTCTAAGCTGGCGCTCGTTAATTTCGGATTAGCCTTACGAATCGCGTCCACGGCTGCGATCGCAGTTTCATAAAACTTGGCTCCTAAATAGGAAGGAGTCTTGTTGTAGGCTTTTTGATAAGCAGCCAGAAAATCTTGAGCATCGGCTCCCGCGCTATCAAACAAGATTGGCAATGGCACATACATGCCATCGGTGAAGAAACCAGATTTTTTCTTTTCTTCATCATATTTCTCGAACCGCTTCGCAAAAGATTCTCGCCCCAGCGCTTGCTCACCGAGAATGCTATTTTTTAGCCCCTTCTGTTTGAGTGCCACCAAAAAGTCTTCTGCGACATCCTCTTTGGACATGGTTAAAAACAAAATGCCCGCTTCAGGCTCAGCAGCTAGTTCGTTAATAATCTGCTGGATTGAGGCTTTGCGATTGGCTGGATCAGAATCGATCGCCCAAGTTTTTTGAATTTTGCCATTCCCATTGGCTTCAAAGGCTGATTTGATTACCTCAGATTGAGTTTGTTCATTCTTGCTAGCTTTGTCATAGATTACGCTAGCAGTCTTGAACTGTAATACTTGCTGTGCATAGAGTGACAGCGTTTTCGCCAAATCAGGATTGGTATAAATAATCCGAAAATAATACGGGCGATCGCTAGTCACTTTCGGATTATTTGCCGTCCCTGTGATTGCAGGTAACTTTTTGTCTTGATAAATATTTCCCG
>JAYUSC010000703.1:0-2603 GCA_043755885.1 Pseudanabaena sp.
AGCCAAAGAGGATGCAGCCAACGCAAACCACGATTGGCTTAGATGTTGGCTTAAACCATTTCTATACCGACTCAAGGGCTGAAGTCGTCGATAATCTTAAATTCCTGAAAAAATCAGAGCGCCAACTAAAAAAGTTGCAACGCAAAGTTTCTAAGCGGAAGAAGGGAGCAGCTAATCGCCGTAAAGCAATTAGTTTATCTGGAGCGCAATACTAATTTTAGACTTTAGGTCACACAAGTTAGGGGAATACAGGTTAAGCTAGGATTAATCATCGCTTCTTACGTCACAATCTATGCTGCGAATTGTCACCAACAGAACTGAAGCAGAATCCGAAATCAAGCGGATTTGCGATCGCATTTATGACGATCAGATGATCCATAAAGAGGCGACTGTCACCGAAATCATTCAAACGATCAGACGTAAAGGCGACAGCGCCCTGTTGCACTACACCTCTGAGTTTGACGGTCAAGACTTTACGGCGGCTGAACTGCGTGTAAGTGGATCAGAGCTTGATGCTGCTTATCAGCAGGTCAAAGGCGGGCTGCTCAAAGCAATCGAATTAGCGCATCAGCGGATCGAAGAATTTCACAAAATGCGTATCCCCAAAAGCTGGGTACATTTTGGCGGCAAAGATGTGGTCTTAGGCAAGCGCTATACACCTGTTGATTCTGCGGGGCTTTACATCCCTGGAGGGAAAGCCGCCTATCCAAGTACTGTTTTGATGAATGCCGTACCTGCGAGAGTAGCGGGTGTGAAAAAGATCGTGATGGTGACACCACCTGGAACAGAGCGCACGATTAACCCTGCGATTTTAGTGGCGGCGCAGGTGGCGGGTGTCGAAGAAATTTATCGTGTGGGTGGAGCGCAGGCGATCGCAGCTTTGGCCTATGGCACTGAAACTATCCCTAAAGTCGATGTGATCACAGGACCTGGCAATATCTATGTCACTCTTGCCAAAAAGCAAGTATTTGGGCGCGTGGGGATCGACTCGATCGCAGGACCATCTGAAGTTTTGATCATTGCTGATGCTAGTGCTAACCCGACTTATGTCGCGACGGATATGTTGGCTCAAGCCGAACATGATCAGATGGCGGCTTCGATTTTGCTTACCAATGATTCGCGCCTTGCTAATCGTGTTTGCGAAGAAGTGAATCGGATGCTAGAAAATCATCCGCGCCGCTTAATGACTGAGAAAGCGATCGCCCATTATGGCTTAATTGTC
Source organism: Pseudanabaena sp. (assembly GCA_043755885.1). Taxonomy (GTDB): domain Bacteria; phylum Cyanobacteriota; class Cyanobacteriia; order Pseudanabaenales; family Pseudanabaenaceae; genus Pseudanabaena. The sequence goes on from JAYUSC010000703.1 coordinate 1,223, forward strand.
GTTGTTGATAGCCTCAAAACTGCCGCCGAGCTATCCAACCAATTTGCGCCTGAACATTTGGAACTCGAAGTCGAAGAGCCTTGGCAGCTCGTTGATCAAATCCGTCACGCGGGGGCAATTTTTATCGGACATGCCACACCTGAAGCCGTTGGTGACTATTTAGCTGGACCAAATCATACTTTGCCAACCTGTGGCGGTGCGCGTTATTCCTCGGCGCTGGGGGTAGAGACTTTCCTCAAGCATTCCAGTTTGATCCAGTACAGTCCTGAAGCCTTAAAAGAAGTATCGGGTGCGATCGCATTACTCACAGAGGCCGAAGGCTTACCATCCCACGGTGATTCTGTAAGATTACGACTACAAGATTTGTAAGACTATGGTTATTGCTAATTCTGCGCCAACATTAACCATTCTCGAAAATGGCGATCGATTAAATCGCGTCGAATTTGAGCGGCGTTATACAGCCTCAAACATCAAAAAAGCAGAACTCATCGAAGGACTTGTATACGTGGCAACACCAGTAAGGTTTACCACTCATGCCAAGCCTCATGCTCAAATCGCTAGTTGGCTTGGTACATATCAAGCCATGAAGACTGATTTAAAAACTGGTATTGAGCCAACAGTGAGACTTGATGCTGATAATGAACCGCAACCAGATGCAGTCCTATTTCGCCTAGGGGGTAATGCTCAAGTTGATGAAGATGGCTATATTACAGGCGCACCTGAGCTAATTGTGGAGATTGCCGCAAGTACTGTTTCCTATGATTTGCACGCTAAAAAACGCGCCTATGAACGGAATGGCGTAAAAGAGTACATTGTCTGGCGGGCATTGGATCAAGCGATCGATTGGTTTGTTTTAGAGAATGGTAAATATGTGGAGTTGGCTCCCGATACCGCAGGAATCATTCATAGTCGTGAATTTGAGGGCTTACGGCTGAATGTAACAGCAATCCTCAACGGCGATATGTCAGCAGTACTCAAAACATTGCAATAAAATTACTTAGAGCTTGCTTGAGAAGCTGCCAAAAACTAAAGTTCTTGGCTAAAAGCTAAAGTCGGTTGAAACCGACTGAAGAAATTTAACCCGTTTCAACGGGTTTTAGCTTCTAGCCCGCAATTTATTGCAGGGCTTTTTAGCTTCTCAAACACTTTGAAGATTTTGGTGTTTGTATGGATATTTTGATTGAGTCAACTAGTAGGTTTGAGTAATATCTTTCTAGTATGAGTGAAGACGAGAAAAATCTTGCAATCCAAAAAATTAAGTAGGGCTTGCTGAAAAAGTAGGAAAAAAAGCACTCCCAAAAATTGATTAACGCTCAACGAAGTTGAGACATAAGTTTTTATTCAATAAATTAGACATAGATATAACTTTTTCTAATCTTAA
>JAYUSC010000704.1:0-6031 GCA_043755885.1 Pseudanabaena sp.
CGCGAAGTGCCGCCAATCCTTACTATATTAAAAACTATGGAAGTTAAAGACTACGAATCTAAAATCAAAAGCTTAGAAAAAGAAAATCGCATTCTCCAAAAGAAATTAGAGCGCTCGGAGATTGATCGCTCTAAGCTCGAAACAACTAATCGTAACAAAGAAACTTTGCTCAAAAAAGTAATTTGTGACTTGCAAGAGTATCAAAGTATTCTCGAAAAGAAAAGTAATGATCTTGAACAAACGCTAACTAATTTGTCACTTATGCAAAATAAATTAGTTGAAGCCGAAAAAACGGCGGCTTTGGGTGGTCTAGTAGCTGGTGTTGCCCATGAAATCAATACACCAGTTGGGACAAGTATCACCCTAGCTTCTACTCTAAGGGATGAAACTCAATTGTTGACAACATTGATCGAAGCTGGATGTTTAAAAAGATCACTATTAAATCATTATCTAGAAGTTGCTACCGAGATAAGCGGTTTAATCTTGAGTAATTTAAATCGTGCGGGTGAGTTAGTACAGAGCTTTAAGCAGGTTGCCGTAGATCAATCTAGCTCTGAGAGGCGAAATTTTAAAGTCAAAGAATATATACATGAGGTAATTTTAAGTATTTTTCCTCAATTTAAACAGAACTTATGTAAAGTGTCTATTAATGGAGATGATGCGATTCAACTCTATAGTTATCCGGGTGCTTTAGCTCAAGTAATAACTAACTTTATCAATAATTCCATCCTCCATGCTTATTCACCTAATAATATTGGGGATATTAGTATTGATATACAACAAGAAAGCGATCGGGTAATTATTCAATATAGCGATGATGGATCTGGGATCGATCCAGAAATATTCGGTAGGATCTATGACCCTTTCTTTACTACGGCGCGTGATAAAGGTGGAACAGGTTTAGGGCTACACATTACTTACAATCTAGTAACTCAAAAGCTTCATGGAAGTATTGATTGTGAAAGTAAAATAGGAAAAGGTACATTATTTACGGTAAAATTACCAACTTCTATAGAGACTTCTCAATGATTTGAAGTGTAATTTCAAAACCATATCAATGTAAATATTTACCACTATGTTAACTTCTAATACACCCCACAATGCCATTTCAAATAATCAACAGCAAGAGATTTTTCTTTCTAGCGATAAAGATGATGAAATCATCTTTGTGGAGGAAGGTGATATAGACATAGAAAACTCTCCTAATTTTGGACAAAATCAAACGCAAGTTAATGTAGATAGATGGAAAGTGATTATTGCTGATGATGAACCTGATGTGCATAGAGCAACTCAAATAGCGCTTAGCAATCTTACATTTGAGGGCAAACCAATAGTTTTTATCTCAGCATATTCTGGAGAAGAATGTAAGCAATTAATAAATGTACACACTGACGCGGCTCTGATACTTCTTGATGTAGTCATGGAAACTAATGATGCAGGGCTGAGATTGGTAAAGTATATTCGCGAAGAGTTAGACAATCATCAGATCCGTATTGTTTTGAGAACAGGAAATTCTGGGGAGGCTCCTGAGGATTCTGTCATACTCAATTATGATATCAACGATTACAAACTTAAGGTAGAGCTGACTCGTCAAAACCTACTGACAACTATGCTCGCTTCTCTTCGAGCTTATCGAGATATTATCACTATAGAACATCAGAAGATTAAGTTAGCTCAAGCTCTTGAGAAGTTGCAGGAAACTCAAATCCAACTTGAAGAATATGCTTTTACTTTAGAAAAGAAAATTGCTGAACGAACATCAGCGCTAGAGATAGCTAATTTACGGCTTCAGCGACTAGCATCGATGGATGGTTTAACCCAAGTTAACCGTCGTTGTTTTGATGAATATTGGCTTCAACAGTGGACACTCTTACAAGAAGAGAAGCAACCTCTGTCATTAATACTTATGGATGTGGACTATTTTAAGAACTACAACGATCATTATGGACATTTAGCTGGTGATGAATGTTTAAGGCAAGTTGCTCAAGGAATTAGTAAATTATTAATGCGTCCTCAAGACTTGGTAGCCCGTTATGGTGGCGAAGAATTTGTGGTGATATTGCCGCATACACCGATTGAAGGTGCAAAAAAAGTTGCTGAGGGGGTTATATCCATTATTTATAATCTAAATCTTGCTCATGCCACATCACAAGTATGCGATCGCATTACCTTGAGTATTGGTGTAGCTTGTGTTGTACCTAACGCTGATCTTTCTTGGGAAATGCCAATTTCGTTAGCAGATAAAGCTCTATATCAAGCCAAACGGGAAGGTCGTAATCGTATTGTTTTAGCTAGATAGTCACTCAAAATCCAAAAGAGCATGACGGCGCGAAGCGCCGTCATGCTAGAAATTTATTTTTTGACTAATCCAAGCTTTGAGATGATTGGGTACTGTCGTGAAATGGACATAAGTTGGTTGATTATATTGCGATCGCAATACTTGTGCTGAACCCATTTGACTAGATTGCTGATGCTTTAAAACTTTGGCATAGATTTCACCTGCAATCTCTAGCTGTTGAGATTGGTCGTAAATCTGGAGATGCAGTTTGAGGTTGCTTAACACAGGCACATCTTGAGCTGAGAAAATCTCCGCCCCATAGGGAGATAATTGCCGTAGTTCGCCCTCAAATATTTCTGTGCCTAGATGCTTCTCTTCTAAAATGCGATAGGTGATTGGAATCGGAGTAGGTAATATTTGTAATGAATCACTGAGAGAAGGCAGTTCGAGATTGTATATGCCACCAAGTCCACAAATATCGTAGATCGAAATTGGATGTGATACTCCTTTAGGTTCTACTTCCATCGAGCCATTGGTCTTAGCGATATCTTTGATTTCCTGATAAGTGGCTTCCGAGATTAAAATTTGTCCACCAACAGTATAGGATTCAATCCGCGCCGTGAGATTCACATGATTACCAACTACCGCATATTTAGCGCGAGATTGAGAACCGATATTCCCAGCCACGACTTCACCTGTATTAATCCCGATTCCCATCGCGATTTCGGGCAGTTGCTGTTGAGTGAGTTTCTCATTTACCGATCGCATCGCTAATTGCATTGCGATCGCACTCGCCACCGCCCGCGCTGCATCATCTTCACGATGGATCGGCGCACCAAATAGCACCAAAATTGCATCGCCGATAAATTCATCAATCGTGCCTTGATAAGGTGCGATCGCATCGGTCATTGTGCCAAGAAAAATATTGAGGATTTCCACAACTTTTTCGGGCGGCATCTTTTCGGAAATCGTGGAAAAGCCGCGCAAATCACACATCAGGATCGTGACTTTGCGGCGATCGCCCCCTAGTTTTAGCCCTTCAGGTGTTTCCAATAAACTTTTGACGACAGCATCGGTTAAATAGCGACTAAAGTAAGTACGGATTTGTGCCGCCGTGATCGCGAGATAGCTAGTGACAATCACGCCGCTCCCAAAAAAAGCGATCGCCGCAGGGACAAATGGTAACCACCAGCCATAGTTTAAAGCGATAAAACAGGAGGCAAATAGACTTCCTGCTAAAACTAATATGCTTAGCGATCGCATGATTAGCAACTGGATTTTGTGATTCTCGGCGTTAACATTGCGCCATCGCCAAATCAAGGTCGAGCCAGCTACCGACCAGCCCAAAATCCATAGCCATTCCCAATATTCTTCCCATGACTGGATTGCGGCTCGACCGTCAAGAGTGCTGCTCAGGATTTGACTGACAATCTGAGCATGGACTTCTATTCCTGCTGTAAAGATTCTGGTACTACCGAGTCCACCATCAAGAGGAGTGAAGAACCAATCACGGAAACTTACAGCAGTCCCTCCAATCATAACCACGCGATCGCGAAACAAATCTGGCGCTATTTTTCCTTCCAATACATCCGCCATTCGCACAGTCTGAAAACCTTGAAACGATCGACGATAGTTAATTATAAACTGATGTCCACCCACATCAATTCGATTATAACCACCATCATTAGCCCTTAACTTCGGTGGATTTAGAGCCTGTTCAAAGGGAATATTTTTTTCGCCATCGAGATAGAGTAAGGCTAGCTGCAAACCAAAACCAAGCCCCACTTTGCCATCAGGTAAGCTCAAGGATAGCAACCCTCGGCGCAGGCGACCATCCGCATCATGGACAAGATTGACCGCACCAATTTGATTGAGTTCGGCAAGAGCAGGTGGCGGTTTAATATCTGATACTGAGAAATTTGAGGTAACTAAATCAGATGTTTTGTAAATTCCTATCAAAGTCGGAGTGGTTTTAAATAGTTTTGCTAATTGCGGATAGCTAGCACTATCAGTCTTATCTCGCACAAGATCTAAACCGATCGCACGGGGCTTTTGTTGTCGAACTTTATCTAACAATTTAGCCAATAAAGCATCCTCAATCGGCCATTGATATTGACGGATATCGGCTTCATCAATACCAATAATCACGATCCGCCGATCTGTGGGTTCAGGCGATCGCCATCGAAAGAACTGATCGAGCATGGCTAATTCAAGCAATTCAAGTCCTCCAATTAGCCGTAACCCGATCACTAACATAGAAATTGTTGGCGCTGCGATCGCAATCCCGCGCCATTTCCACAAGCTATTTTTTAATCGAGATCTAATCGCCATTTTTATCTGATGTTACGTGGAAGGAATTACTGAGACAGCTACCTAAATAATTTGGGTTTTGGAGGAGCCGCACCACAGGGCGCTGCCCTAGATTTATGTGATGAAACGGATTTTTGTTATTTAGATAAAAGCGATCGATACATTTCGATAACTGTATCCCTTATACTTTGAGTTAAATTTTCTGATTGTAAATCTAATAATATTTGTCGAAATCCTTGTTGGGACGCAGTTAATTGTTGAACTTGTTGCTGAAGTACTGCAATTTCATCTAGTTTTTGTTGCATAGTTTCTACTAGCTCACCAACTCTTTGTTGCAAATAATTAACCTTCGACTGTGGTTGATCTGGGTTTGACACTTGGGCGCAACTTTCTAATACATCGACTAAGGTCGCAGATTCTAAATCAACGCCATAGATATCTTGTGGGGCGTTGATTTGTGAGAAATCACGAGGATATGAACTAGAGCTATATTGGATTTTTTGATCCAGTCTTTGCATGGCAAGGTTAATAGCTTGATTGATAGAAGTTCCACTATTTTTGATAAGGCTTCGATCCAGAATTTCATTCGCATCATCATCGGGCAAAATGAAATCTTTGGATACTGCAATCCCATCTAAAATTTGATTAGGCTGATCTGGTTTAACTTTTAGATCTTTCGATAATTTCACTCTTTTGGTGACAAATTCTTCATGATCATGGAATGCATCCCATGGCTGATCATCTGCAAGTAATGATTTAGAGGGTGTAGGCGATCGGAAACTTAATTCCCAAGATTGTAAACATTGACCTAAAACTTGAGATAGCTCATACAAGAAATATGCTTCTTGAGGTTGCCATTGTCTTGTGCGATCGCACTGTTGAACAAATGCTAATCCCCAGATTGTGTCGAACTCTGTCAAGGAATTGAACAAAATTGGGGTTGACATCATTGCTTTAACCTGAGTTTTTTGCCAACATTGATGTAAGTTGATCGGCTCAGATATTTGAGTAATATTTGACTGTACGACATTGCGATCGCAATGATAGTTTTGGAGAGAATCCACCCCGAAACAAGAAATTGAATATGTTTGGTTTTTAATGTTCTGGATATTTGGCGAAACTGCTTCTACTAATACAATCCCCTCATCCTGATTGGTTAGTTGATAGATTGCAACCCGACTAACAGCTAAGTGATCACCTAAGCTAGTTAGAAAAATTTTTAATAACTCTTCAGGACTATTGCTGGAAAACATTGCCGTAGCAATTGATCCACACTCTATCTTGTCACTAGGATTAAAAAATGTAGAAGCCCCGTTCATAAATTGCAAAGTATTAGCTATCTACATAATGCCACTATTTTAGGATTTTCTGTACCTGTAAAATTTAAAATTCGATTTAATTATTACATCAGCTTAATAAAACCCAAAGAAGCTGTTTCGCCCG
>JAYUSC010000705.1:0-2599 GCA_043755885.1 Pseudanabaena sp.
ATTTAAAGAAGCATTTAAGCAGCAGCTTCTTCATCACCAGTGATGATCGCTTCATCTTCGACATAAGCTTCAGCATCTTCAGCAGATACTTCATACTCGATGTCTTCGATATCGCCATGACGACCTTCGTAGATCGCATCGGCAAGCTTGCCGACAATCAACTTGATCGAGCGAATTGCATCATCGTTTGCAGGAATCCCGATATCAACGCTATCAGGATCGCAATTGGTATCAAGTAAAGACACAATCGGAATCTTCAACTTTTGGCATTCTTGAACTGCGTTGTACTCACGCTTGTGATCAACCACGATCACAATGTCAGGTGGCTTACGCATCAGCTTGATGCCGCCAAGGTACTTGCGGAGCTTTTCCATTTCGCGGCGAAGAGTTGATGCTTCCTTTTTAGGAAGGCGATCGAGTGCACCGCTTTCGTCGCGACGTTCGAGATCCTTGAGGCGATCGACACGAGTTTTGATCGTAGTCCAGTTGGTGAGCATTCCACCCAACCAGCGTTGGTTGATGTAGTAGCTACCGCAACGGGCGGCTTCTTGAGCGATGAGACCCGCAGCTTGACGCTTTGTACCCACAAACAATACTTTTTTGCCTTGTTCAGATGCTTGACGCAAATAAACATAAGCTTCTTCAAGATATTGAGCAGTTTGAACTAGATCAATAATATGAACGCCATTACGCTCGGTGAAGATGTAAGGCTCCATCTTGGGGTTCCATCGACGGGTTTGATGCCCGAAGTGAACTCCAGACTCTAGCAACTGGGCTAGGGTGACGACTCCCATTTGATTTTTCTCCTATTGTTCGGGTTTATCCTTGCGCCTGAGATGGAATCTAGTAGTTACAAGTAACTCTAAACACCCGAAGCCTCAAGCGTTGTGTTTTTTAACAGCTTGTCTAGGATAACGCATAACGGACAAAAATAGGCGATCGCATTACTCTTCGCAAATAAATACAGCGATCGCTAGTAATTTTATTTTGCGGCTATCGCCCAACGCTAGTAGCGTGTTTTAGCGCAGCGTGACGCTCTCCGCATAAGTTTGTTATATATTTAGAAAATGGCAAAACCTAAATCTCGATATGTATGTAATACCTGTGGTGAGGACTTCCCGCAGATGTATGGGAAATGTCCCGCTTGCTCCAGTTGGGGAACCTTGCAAGAAGAATTAATTCCTGTGATCTCCACAAATACCAATGCGATCGCAACATTCTCGCATCTCAGTACAGCCAAATCTTCGGGCAAAGCCAAACCTAGAGAATCCTTAACCCTTTCGCAAATTACGGATAATGACCAAGCGCGATCGCCTTCTGGCTACGAAGAACTCGATCGCGTATTGGGTGGCGGCATTGTTGCTGGGTCTTTGGTGCTGATTGGTGGCGAACCAGGGATTGGCAAAAGTACACTGTTGCTGGGCATGGCACAAAAATTGATGAGTCGCTATCCCACCCTTTACGTTTGTGCCGAAGAGTCAGCGCAACAGGTAAAACTGCGATCGCAAAGGTTAGGAATCTTAGAAGAGAATTCTGATGATCTTTATTTATTGGCGGAAACTGATCTAGAAACTGTACTGAGAGAATTGCAATCGTTACGCCCAAGGGTAGCTGTAATCGATAGTATTCAAGCGCTCTACTTCTCTAATTTAAATGCAGCCCCTGGGTCTGTTTCGCAAGTGAGAGAATGCACGGCGGCGCTGATGCGCGTGGCTAAGCGCGAGAATATCGCTCTATTTATTGTCGGGCATGTGACTAAGGAAGGCTCGATCGCGGGGCCAAAAGTATTAGAACATATGGTGGATACGGTTTTATATTTTGAAGGCGATCGCTTTGCTACGCATCGATTATTGCGATCGGTCAAGAACAGGTTTGGTGCAACTCAGGAGATCGGCGTATTTGAGATGATCGATCGCGGTTTGCGCGAGGTATCCAATCCTTCGGAGTTATTTCTCGGCAATCGAGATGAATCCGTACCAGGGACAGCCACGATTGTCGCTTGTGAAGGAACTCGCCCGATTGTGGTGGAGTTACAGGCTCTAGTCAGTCCCACTAGCTACTCTTCGCCTCGCCGCACGACGACAGGTATTGAAACCAATCGCTTTCTGCAAATTCTGGCGGTTCTCGAAAAGCGGATCGGGATTCCCTTATCAAAACTTGATGCTTATGTAGCGGCGGCGGGTGGGCTGAATGTGGCGGAACCTGCGGTGGATTTGGGAGTTGCGATCGCAGTAGCGGCAAGTTTTCGCGATCGCACCGTCGATCCGCGCACCGTGATGATCGGTGAAGTCGGACTCGGTGGACAGGTTCGTCCTGTATCACAGCTAGATTTACGACTTAAGGAAGCTGCCAAGCTTGGATTTAAACGGGCGATTATTCCGAGTATGCAAGTGATGCAGGACTATGGCATGGAGATCATTCCTGTAAGTAAGGTACTTGATGCAATCGTGGCGGCTTTGCCACGCACTAAGTTTGAAGTTGCTAAGCCAAGTGATGAATAAAGCTATCAATCATTATTTGCTGGTTGACTGAATAATTAAGCGGCTCCTAAGTAGCTAGGTGCAATTAAATATAAAACCCAAAGAAGCTGGTTCGCCCG
>JAYUSC010000706.1:0-2598 GCA_043755885.1 Pseudanabaena sp.
GGCGTAGCCCGCCGCAACATTTTTGGGTTTTATTATTTCTTGCAAGTCCCTAAAAAGGGTTGCTTGACTATTCAAGATTAGAAGAGAACAGTATGGTCAGCGCAAAACTCCCGATGAACACCAACATAGACCAGTCAGATCGATGTAGGCTGGTTCGGTCGCAAAGGCAGAAATATATCGAATTGCCTTCTTGCTCATCAGTATCATCGTATTCAATAATGCTGATAATTCTAGAACTTGTCAAAAGTTATCCAATCTTGAATATTTTCAGTCTTCAGAACCGACTCAGCGCGATCGATATCAGTATCAGTTCCTTCGATCGCGACTAAATAATTTCCTTGTACCAAAAGATCGCTGTAATGTTTAGCCTGTTCTTCTGAAATACCAGCGCCAAGCGCACCTCCTAGCAATCCACCTGATAAAGCACCATAAAATGCTCCCGCGGCCATTCCTACTAATAAGACTGCACCGCCGCCTGCGGGAAATGCTAGCGTCGAGAGTCCTGCAACTACACCACCGACAACGCTGCCCAAAGCACCAACGTCTAAAGCAACATGTCCGATTTGAGCGCTCGTGCGATCGCGGGCAAACTGTCTCTCAGACTCCACAACTGGCTCTATTAGACCGCCTATGGTTGTGTCTGTTGAATTAAGTTGCTCGACAACAACCGAAACTTTATTCATGGGAAATTCAGTCTCTCTGAGTTGCGCGATCGCAGACTCAACACTTTTGCGATCGGGAAATATACCGATCGCATTTTTATGTTTTAACGCCATTCTAAGTTTCCTCAATTTAAATAAGATCCAAACCTTCAGCTAATCCAACTTCACCACCATCTTGCCGATGTTTTTGCCCGCAAAAAGTCCGATGAATGCGCTCACCGCTTGCTCGATACCTACTACTACGGTTTCTTTATTCTTCAGTTTGCCTTCTCGGAAATAGCCGCCCACTTCCTTCTCAAATTCGCTCTGACAAGCGAGGGAATCGCTGACAATTAGCCCTTTCATGGTCAATCGTTTCGTAATCATGTTAAATAGATTGGAAGGGCCAGGCTGTGGACTTTCTTCGTTATAGCCAGAAATGCCTCCACAAGCAATAATCCGTCCATGCACACGTAATGATGAGAGTGCCGCTTCAAGCATTTCACCGCCAACATTATCGAAATAGACATCAATGCCATCAGGAACTTCTCGGTCTAATTGTTCGAGGATAGGAGCAGTTTTGTAGTTGAGAGCGATATCAAAACCACATTCTTCCTGTAGGAATTTGACCTTTTCCGCAGAACCTGCTGCCCCAATCACCTGACATCCGCGCAATTTCGCTAGTTGCCCAGCGACACTTCCCACCGCTCCAGCCGCTCCCGAAATAAAAATCACGTCGCCAGCTTTGACTTCTAATAAATTCAACCCAGCCCAAGCGGTCATGCCCGTCATGCCCAATGCGCCCAGATAAGTTGAAAGTGGTTGCATCTCGTGGCTGACGAGATGCAACGCTTTCGGCGCAGCGATAAAGTATTCTCGCCAACCCAAGCTGGAAATGACGATATCTCCCTGCTTAAATTCCTTAGAGCGGGACTCGATCACCTCTCCGACTGCGCCACCATCAAGGGGTTTGCCCAACTCAAAAGGTGGAACATAGGATTTCCTGTCGCTCATGCGACCGCGCATATAGGGATCGACTGACATATAGAGATTGCGAACCAACACCTGTTGATCTTGCAGCGGCTCCAGTTTGGTCTGCGCGATCACAAAGTTAGCGGCGGTCGGCATCCCGTGGGGACGAGAAACTAATTGAATTTCGCGACTCATGATATCTGTCATAATTTTTTTCCTAATGATTCATTTAAGCAAGATTTATTTTGCGCTTTGCGCTCAAACCCGAACCAAGAATAAATTTGAAAGCGTTGCAAAGCAACGCTTTCAAATTTATTCTTGTGGTTCGTTTGATCGGAAATCGCTGTAATGTTCATCAGCCGATGCGGGATCTAGTTCCCAGCGATCGCGATCGCGCTTTAGGAGCATTTCATCGGTATCCAGAGGGGTGTGATCATCTACTTCAATTCCTACTGCTTTTGCCATTTCTTCCATGTCATTGCGATCGGGAACTGCGGTGCTACCGCCAACGGCTTCATCACCATTCACTTCTGCTCGATAGGAATCATTCTCAGCGTCATCGGCTGAGTCTGCACCTTTTAATGGATGCGATCGTGGGTTTGTCATACATTTTCTCCTTTAAATTTAAGTATTTATTTGTGATTAAGAATAAAGCTGCAAACTGAACTAGAGGTTTCCGATACTGCACACTAAAAAAGCTAATTCTAGACCCTAGCAAGCAGACTGAGCTGTTCCAGCAGCTCCTTCGCGGCTGGCGCAGAAGATGCTGGATTTTGCCCAGTAATTAGCAGTCCATCTTTAACAACATGGGGCTGCCAGTCAGCTACTTTTGAATAATTCCCACCATTCGATCGGAGCATGTCTTCGACTAGAAACGGAACAATTTCAGTTAATCCAGATGCTTGCTCCTCGGTATTGGTAAAGCCTGTAACTGCCTTACCCTGCACGATGGGAGAGCCGTCGAGACCCTTAGCATAACGGAGTA
>JAYUSC010000707.1:0-6013 GCA_043755885.1 Pseudanabaena sp.
TACAAACAATCCGTCAACATCCGCGAAACCATTCGCAAAGACATCAAAGGACTCAGCCAAACCGAACAAAAATCCTATCTCGCCACCATCGAAAAAGACTATCGCGCCCTAACCGACCTTCTCCTCAAACAAGACCGCATCCTCGAAGCCCAACAAATCCTCGACCTCCTCAAAGTTCAAGAACTCAGCGACTACTTCCGCTCCGCTGATGTCAGCGACAGCACCAAACAAGCCGACTACCAACCACCCGAACAAAACATCATCGCCCTCGGCAACGAACTCGCCAAACTCCAACAACTCGACACCCTCACCAAAGAACAAGAACAAAGACTTGCTTATTTAACAAATCAAGAAAGCAACCTTAACAACCAATTCAATGCCTTCCTCAATAGCCCCGCAGTTAAAGAACAACTCGCCAAACTTGCCAAAGCCGAAGCTGAAAATGTCAATATTGAGATATACAAACCATTACGAGCAAAACTCAACGAAATCAAAAATGCAGCCTTCTTCTATCCCCTTATTCTCGAAGATCGCCTTGAACTAATCCTGATCACCGCCAACAGCGCCCCCCTCCGCAAAACCGTCAACATCAAACGTGAAGATCTGAATAAAGATATCTCCAGTTTTCTCAGCAACTTACGAGATCCATCCTCCACAGATGTCAAAACAGATGCCCAGAAATTCTACAACTACCTGATCAAACCATTTGAAAAAGAACTAAAAGACGCAGACATCCAAACTATTATCTATTCTCCTGATGGACAACTGCGTTACATTCCCATCGCCGCACTGCACGATGGCAAACAATGGCTAATCGAAAAATATCGCATCAACAACATCACCGCCATTTCTCTCACCAATTTCAATCTACGAGCCTACAAACCACCCCGCGTTCTCGCTGCCGCCGCCACTAACAGCCAAAATATCAAACTAGGCGATCGCTCCATTCCCTTCGGAGCCTTACCCGCCACCAAAACCGAAGTCGAAGCGATCGCAGCCCTATTACCGAATACCACCACCCTCATCGACAAGCAGTTCAACAAAGTCGATACCAAAAACATGATGAACAGGAATACAATCGTTCATCTCGCTACTCACGGTTATTTTGCGATCGGTAAACCCGAAGACTCATTCATTGTCTTTGGGGACGGCGACAAAGCCACCATCACTGATATAGGAGAATGGACATTAACCAATGTCAACCTCGTGATCTTGAGTGCCTGTGAAACTGCGATCGGCGGCAAACTTGGCAATGGTATTGAGACTCTCGGAATAGGCTATCAAATTCACAAGCAGGGTGCAGGTGCAGCGATCGCCTCGCTCTGGAAAGTCAGCGACAATGGCACAAGCGAACTCATGCAAGCACTATACAAAAACCTCAGCCAGAAAAACATTTCCTCATCCGAGGCACTGCGACAAGCACAGATCACCATGATTCGTAGTGATAAAAAAGGCACAAGTAGCGATCGCAGTGCTGGCATCAGAATCGTGGGAACAGTCCCAACTAACCAAGAGACACAACTCTCTCATCCCTTCTACTGGTCAGCCTTTATCTTGATCGGCAATGGCTTGTAGCGATCGCAGGCGCGAAGCATTGCCAATTGCTTTTTAGGTAGCATTTGACTGATGATTTTGTAACCAGTCTTGAATTTCTTGTGCGAGCCAAGCCGTTTCTAACTCGGTTAGCTTATTGTCGCCAAGCATAAACCTATTATTCTTTATTTGAATGGCTACTGAGCCTTTAGTTTTGTTTGACATACTCATATAAATGTACTCAAGCTGATATATCCCAAACTTTTGGACATAATGTTGCCATCCAAATGCTTTCTTACTGATTCTGCAAGTACCTTCGGACAGATCGACTGAAAAAAATATTGTTGTGAAGCTTGTAATGACTTGAAAATAAGCAATATAAATCGCAATTAAAATTATCATGGCTGCTGTCAAAACATTGGCTTTGCCACCCAAAAGTGCCAATGGAAACATTGTTCCAAATAATGCTGATAAGGCAAGTAACACCGCAATAAATTTTCCACTAGATGAGGCACTGGGAATGGTAACTACTAACTTGGAGGGAAACCGCCAAATCTCAACTCTGCTATTAAATGGTTGAGGGATTTTAATTTGACGACTACTAGCTTTTGGTTTAGTGACTAGCTCTGGATCTTGATGCAGAGCATCGAGCGCTTCTCTTGCTGAGGCAAATCGTCGCTTGACTGATGGAGCGGTCATTTTTTGGACCCAATCTAAAAGTTGATCACTAGCACCACAGCGATCTCGAAATTGAATATTTAAATCATCATCTTGGGGTAACTCCGCAGGCGAAAGCCCTGTCAGTAAATGGATCGCAGTTGCCCCCAATCCATATAAGTCTGAAGCAGGTACTGATCTGCCTCCATACTGCTCCATCGGCGCATAGCCATAGGTTCCGACTACCGTAAAAGTCTTGCCTTCAGCCGAGGCTTTATCTTGGACTGCCCCAAAATCAACCAGATAAATTTCTTGATGATTGCTCCAGATCAAATTACTCGGCTTGATATCGCGATGCAGTACAGGTGGATTCAAGCCATGTAAATAAATCAAAATCTCTAGAGTATCAATGACCATATTTTCTACCTCTAGCTCGGTAAATTTTTGTCCTTGTACTAATAAGTCCTTGAGAGAGGCTCCTTGGATATGTTCTTGGACTAGCCCAAACCAGAGCGATCGCTGATCGATCGTAAAATAATCGCGATATTTAGGAATACGGGGATGATTTAGCTGCTTTAGGACTTGCGCTTCACGCTCGAATAGCTTTAAGTCTTCCCACTGCACGTCGCCGCCAAAGGTGAGTAATTTGACGACGACGAACTCATCATTTGCTTCTAAATCTTTTGCCAGCCAAGTTTGCCTCCCAGAGTTAAGCCCTAACTGACTTTGCAATTGATAGCGCTCTTTAAAGATTTCTTGCGATTGTGGCATAGATTCTTACAGCTTGATGCCCAATTTTAGCGCGATTCCATAAAAAAAGAAGGTATGCGTTGCATACCTTCTTTTTTTGAGTAACTCCCCAGGCGGGATTCGAACCTGCGACCGATCGGTTAACAGCCGATTGCTCTACCACTGAGCTACTGAGGAATGTAGCCGTTTCGCTGCGTCAATGACTTCAGCGTTACTAACTATAGCGTATAAGTTGCGCGATCGCGCAACTTTTTTAAAAAGTTTTTTTAGAACTGCCCAGAGAGATAATCATCGAGCCAAGCACTACTGCGATCGCACCACTATAGCCCAACAAACTTAGTGGCGATGGCGTTAAAAATTGCGGCACAAAACTTGGCAAGATCGCTGAGGCGGCTAAGGTGACCAGAGGCGCAAGTGTAATCACGGCACTGACCCGCGAGGCTTCCCAATGTTCGAGAGCCGCCGCAAATGCTCCGTAAGCAATCAAAGTATTAAACGCGCAAAAGATCAACGCAATTAAGGGTAATCTTGATAGAGTGAAAAGCTTGTCAGGATGAGCCATTGGTGCAAATAGAGTTGCAGCACTAAGATAGAGGCATAACAATATAGAAGTCGAAGGCAGATTGAGTAATAGTTGCTTTTGGGCAAGTCCATAAAAAGCCCAAACGATCGCCCCTAAGACTAACAGCGTATTGCCCCACATATAGGTATCAAAACTGGTAACTAGCGATCGCACTTGGTCATGGGAAAACAGCAACAGTCCACAAACAAGAATGGCGACACCGCCCCATTGTCGATAGTTGTATTTCTCCTTAAAAATAACTAATGAAGCTACGCCCATGATCACAGGCGCGATTTGGGTGATCACTTGAGCATTATTGGCTGAGGTTTTACCTACGCCGATTAAAAACAAAATGTAGTTGAGCGACAGTCCGCCAACGGCTATGAAAAACAATGGCAAGGAAATTTTCTGCAATTGTTTCCATGTCGGTAGTTGTTGGCGTAGCGCTAGGTATCCCCCTAGTAAAACCCCTGAAACTGTAAAGCGAAACCAAGTAACTGTAAATGGGTCTAGCTCTTGGAGGACGATCTTGAGTGCGATCGCTAAAAATCCCCATAGCAAAACCGTAAGTAAAGATAGGGCTAAACCTAAACGCGATCGCCCTGAAACTTGATGTAAACGTATCGAAGAAGGCATTGAAGTTTGGACTCATAAGATTAAATAGGGGCGCAATGCGCCCCTATTTAATCTTATGCAAACATATCGACACTAGAAGAGTAAATTGGCTCCACATGAATCGCAATAACGCGCTTAGGACGGACTAGCAAAATTTCATTTAGTTCAGCTCGCACAGGAATAGGCATCAAATCATCCTCGCTTGCTTTGGATTTAAATTGCGATGCATACCAAGTTTTGACTTCTTCGATAGTTGTAAATCTTGTGGTGACTTCCTGCCCACCTTCTAGTTTTAAATGCACGATATATTCATTTGGCTTTTTGGGTTCTCTCGGCATCTTGATCTACTCCGTCTAAATTTCATGTAATCAAGCTGAATTATAGCAACGGTCAAGATGGTTAAGACGTAAAACGCAAAAAGCAAAAGCGCTATTCTTGCTTTTTGCGTTTTGATTAGAAAAGATTGACGCTGCGATAATATTGATATTCAAAACCAAATAAATTTTAAAAGCCTTACTTTGCAAGGCTTTTAAAATTTATTTGTACATTAAACAAAGGAACTTAGAGTGAAAATTCGTAAGTGGGCAATCGCCATATTATTGTGGGGTTTCCTGTTTAGGGCGATATGCGCTATTTACCTCAACATCGGCTTTGACGAAGCTTACTATTACCTTTACACCCAAAATCTCAACTTAAGTTATTTCGATCATCCACCATTGGTTGCTTTTACGGCAGGAATTGGCATCTGGCTGACGGGAGCGGTTACGCCTTTTACGATGAGGATTGGTGGCGTTTTACTTTATACAGGGACATTAATGTTTGCTTATCTAGCTAGTAGAAAGCTGTTTGGCGATCGCACCGCAACTTTAACTCTGACAATTTTAACGACAATTCCGATTTTTCAGGTTGCTTTTGGGATACTCATTTCGCCTGATAATGCTCTGATATTTTTCTGGGCAGCTTGTTTGTGGTTATCCGCCGAAGAATTTTTCCCATCTGATCAGGCTAATCAGTCTGGCAAATATCAGCCGACCTATCGTTTGGCGCTGATCGGTTTAAGTGTCGGACTAGCATTTTTAGGAAAATATCATGGATCGTTCTTAGGTGGAGGGCTAATACTATTTTGTTTGCTGAGCCATCGTCACCGCCGCGCCCTATTTTCCGTCTGGACATTGGCGGCGATCGCACTATTTGCGATCGCGATTTCGCCTGTGGTGTTGTGGAATGCTCAGCATGAATTTGTCTCATTTCGGTTTCAGGGAGCGCGAGCTGTGCCTGATCAGGTTTATAACCTAGAGCAATTATTGGGAACAGTCTTATTAGCGCTCGGCTATCTGTTTCCTACTTTTGGGATTCCTTTATGGTGGACAAGTTTTCGCGCCTTAGGTGAATTGTTGCAAGCTGCTCGAAATAATCACGCCCATAGTTATGAGTTTGCGATCGCAGAAGATCGTCTTCGCCACAAGCAATTACTGATCCTTTGTGTATCGATGCCCATTTTCGTTGGGTTTACCTTTATGGGTGGATTCATTCAAATTCTGCCAGCTTGGCCGATGTCAGGATTTTTTGGCGCGACCCTTTTACTTGGCGAAAGGGCTGCTCAAGTGCAATTAAAGCGACCTGAATTTATTCGTAATTGGCTCTGGGGATCAGGCGTGGTGATTCTGCCACTTATGCTAATAGGCTTGCTCCATGTGCATTTGGGTATTGCTCAAACAGGGGGGAATGCTGCGATCGCAGGTGTTTTTTGGGAAGCAAAGGATGATCCTTCCACCCAAATGATTGACATTGAGCAGTTGCGCCAAGCTTTTATTGATTCGCCAATGCTCAAAGCCGAACTAGCAAAATCAGATTTTGTATTTAGCAATAATTTCTTTGTCGCGGGACAAGTTGCCA
>JAYUSC010000708.1:0-6010 GCA_043755885.1 Pseudanabaena sp.
CTGCCCCTGCTAAAGCAGCGGCTCCCGTAGCTTTAGGAACTACCCAAGCATTGACGACTTTCCAAAAAGCCGTAGTCAACAACATGAATCAGAGCCTCTCCGTGCCTGTATTCCGTGTTGGTTATACGATTACCACTGATGCGCTTGATGTTCTTTACAAGCAAGTCAAGTCTAAGGGCGTGACCATGACCGCCATATTGGCTAAAGCTGTGGCTGTGACTTTGCAAAAGCATCCTTTGGTCAATGCAAGTTTTAGCGATCGCGGTATTGAGTACAAGAGCAGTATTAATGTCGCTGTGGCGGTTGCCATGGATGACGGCGGCTTGATTACGCCTGTATTAAAGAATGCTGATCAAACCGACCTCTATAGTCTCTCCCGTGATTGGAAAGGACTAGTCGAACGCGCTCGTGCTAAGCAGTTACAGCCCGATGAATACAACTCTGGCACATTCACAATCTCCAACTTGGGCATGTTTGGCGTAGATCGTTTCGATGCGATTTTGCCACCTGGTACTGGTGCAATTTTGGCGGTTGGCGGTTCTCGTCCTCAAGTTGTAGCAACCAAAGACGGCGCAATCAAGGTCAGCAGTCAAATGCAAGTAAATCTCACCGCCGATCACCGCGTCATTTATGGCGCTCACGCGGCTCAGTTCTTGAAAGATTTAGCCCAACTGATTGAAACCAATCCTCAATCTTTGACGCTCTAAAAAAAAGCGGCGCGATGCGCCGCTTTTTTTTTGATTTCCAATAATCTTAATTTTTTATACAGTATCTGGAGCTGGGAATTATCTATAAGGCTGTTAATATATTAAGTAATAAAAATTAACATAACTTTTTAAGACACATTGTTTCTATCTCCTGACAGAGTTGAACTAGAGGAACGCTCCTTAGAACGTACCAGATCGCCAGTTCAGGAACTGCCCTTAACTGCCAATCTTGCGTCAGCATTGCCTCAATATTTATCAAAAAATTTACTAGCTACAGCCTCATTGTCACAACATTGGCGCGTCTGGCTAGCATCGCTTTTTTTAGTATCAGTACCAGTATTTTTTGAAGCTCCTTTGGTGCGTTATGCACCTTGGTTGAGCTTGGTTTTTACTTTTGGTTGGCTTGCGATCGCAAAACAACTTCAAGCAGATCCCAAAGCCAAACTATGGGGTAGCCTAATTTGGGGATTTAGCCTGACTTGGTTATGTGGCTCTCTCTATTGGGGATGGTTACGTTGGGAGCCAGCCTATCATGTCCCCGTCGAAGCCTTGGCTTTGCCTTGGGCGATCTGGGCGATTCGGGATGACTCGCAGCGAGTTGGTGGTTGGTTTTATATCGGCTCACTATTCGGGACAGCGATCACCGATCTCTATTTCTACATTGCCAATCTTTTTCCTAGTTGGAAAGCCTTGATGCAAGTTGAAGCAAACGTCAGTCTTGCTCAACCAATTTTAAAAAATGCTTTAACGCTAGTCGAAACACCTTGGGGCATGACTTGGGCTTGTGTTTTGGCAGCCTTGCTCTTGATGATTGGCAATAAAGCTATGCGATCGCCTAATATTGCTTACTGGGCTTTTGGCGGCGCAGTGTTAGGTACGATTTTTGTAGATTTGCTATTTTTTAGCGTAGCAATACTAGGCTAAAAGAGAGGGCGCTTTGCGCCCTCTCTTTTTTGGTCAAATAAAAACCCAGCGCTTTGGGCGCTGGGTGCAGTCAGTTTAAGGCTTCATTGATAAGTAGATTACTTGAATCCGTTCGATCGTCACTTCACACGATCGGGTGAAACTAAAAACAGGCAGTGCTCGGCACTGCCTGTTTTTTAGTCAATAGGTAAGGAATCCACTTTTTTAAATTCCCCATTCCAAGGCGCAAAAAATGGTAAAAACATCATGCCAGGGATGGCTAATACCAACGTAAACAAGAAAAATAAAGCCCATCCCTTGCCATCACTACCAGTTAGCCAAGAGATCTGATTAATCGCTGTCCACGAGGGCATATTGCGTTGAATAAATTGGGCTGACTCCCCTGAAAATGGCGAAGCTAAAAGATCGCGTCCAACTGCAAATAGGCTAGAAAGTAGCGCAAATTGAGTTGCCGAGAAACTAGGGTTGCACAACACCATCAGAAATCCTAAAAATCCTGCGGTTCCTAAGCCACTGCAAAAATTCTCGACATTAATTGCGGCGAGTAAAACTAGATCGTTCTTGCCCGCAACTGCGATCGCATAATAGCCAATGTTGCTAATTGCTTGCAGAAATCCAAATACCCATAGCGATCGATTCACGCCAATTTTGCTAAGGATTGCGCCGCCAGTCAAAGTCCCGACAATCGTGGCAACCAGTCCAATCCCCTGCCTGACCGTGCCAATCGTGCCATCATCAAAAATAGTTTTTAAGAAAGGGACTGCCATCTTCCCCACCATTGCATCACTAAATCGATAGAAGATCGTGAATACGAGGATTAATAAAACTTTCTGCAAACCCAAGCGTTGAAAAAATTCTTGAAAAGGCTTAACTACCGCTTCGTCTAATGACAGAGGACGCGCATTAACTTCTGGCGGTTCAGGCGCGGCGATCGTGGCAATCAGTCCGAGACTCATCACAACTGCGAGTAACACATATACCCAAGCCCAACCAAATTGGCTTGCTAAGTTAAACCCCACAAATCCTGCAAATAGTAAGGCAATTCGATAGCCCATTACCCAAATACCAATCCCTGCACCCACTTCCTGAACTTGTAAGACATCGGTACGATAGGCATCGATCGCAATATCTTGAGTGGCACTAAGAAAAGCAAGAATCAAAGCTGCGATCGCTAATGTCGGCAAAGCGCCCATTCTTTCCGTCGGCGCAATATTACCAATTGTAAACATTTGTAAGGCGATCGCCAAAATAGCCAGAACTAAACCGCCCTGTGTTAATAAAATCCAGCCCCGCCGTCGTCCTAAAAAAGGTGGCACAAAGCGATCGATAAAGGGCGACCACAGAAATTTGAGTGAATATGGCAGGGAAACTAAACCCAGCCAGCCAATCGTACTAAGGTCAAACTTAGCGCTGGTAAGCCATGCGCGGAAAGCATCATCGGTGAGCGCATAGGGTAGCCCTGATGCAAATCCTAGTGACAACAGCGCCGCCATTTTGCGGCTCTGAAAAACTCGAAAAAATTGGGCGATCGTATTCATACTTGCGGATTAGACTACAATATATATGTAAGCGGAGACGAAAGTTTCCGTTCACTCCTCACACCACATTCCGCCTGAGCTTATGAGCAGCAAGGGCGGTTTCTTCTTTTTTGGCTAAGTTAAGTTGTTGGAATTAAACGTAGGATGGGTTAGCGATAGCGTAACGCATCATTGATAACTAATTGATGCGTTACGTTTCACTAACGCATCCTACATTTAATCAAGCCTCCCAAATTAGATGGGCGCGAAAATTTCAAATCTTTGCGAAGAGCTAACTCAATGATTTGGTATTGAGCATAACAATTATGGTTTTTAGCAAATGTGCAATGCTAGCTGTTATACTACTTGCACGCAATTTTTGAAAATAAAAGTTTTTAATATTTAGGGAGTTAGCAAAGCATGTCATCAGCGATCGCCGTCACAGATGCTAGCTTTGAGCAGGACGTACTTAAAAGTGACATCCCTGTTCTAGTAGATTTTTGGGCCCCTTGGTGTGGTCCCTGCCGTATGGTTGCCCCAGTAGTCGAGGAAGTCGCTACACAATATGAGGGCAAGATCAGAGTTTTTAAGCTTAATACCGATGAGAATCCTAGCGTAGCTGGACAATATGGCATTCGCAGTATTCCCACGCTCATGTTATTTAAGGGTGGTCAACGGGTGGATGTGGTTGTAGGTGCTGTTCCTAAGGCAACATTATCTACCACAATCGAAAAGCACTTAGATAGTTAAGAATTTTTCTAATCTCTTCTCTAAAACAAAAAGGGGCGCTAAGCGCCCCTTTTTGTTTTAGAGGGATAAGTGCAAAGCGCTATATTTAAATAAATATCTACTAGCTAATTTAGCGAAATATAAGTGGTGTCACAATTTAAGGTTGTCGAAATTTTATCTGAGGACGAGTTGCGTCGGACGATCAATCGTTTGGCTTCTCAAATTGTTGAGGCGAGTGATGATCTAGCAAATGTAGTTCTGCTCGGTGTTTATACTCGTGGCGTACCGTTAGGTTTTGCGATCGCAAAGCAGATTCAAATTCTTGAAGGGGTTTTAGTTCCTTCAGGGGCTTTAGATATCACGTTTTATCGAGATGATCTCGACAAAATTGGATTGCGAACACCTAGTAAAACCGAGATTCCCTTTGATCTCAATGGCAAAACCGTAGTCCTCGTAGATGATGTAATTTATAGCGGTCGGACAATTGGGGCGGCTCTGAATGCGATCCATGATTATGGTCGTCCTAAAGTCGTGAGATTATTAGCTTTGATCGATCGCGGTCATCGTGAGTTACCAATTCATCCTGATTATGTGGGACGCACATTACCAACTTCCAAGGATGAACAGGTCAAAGTATTTTTGAGCGCCGCAGGTGATGGTCGTGATGGCGTTGAGTTAGTTAAACCGCTTAGCTAGAACCTTGACAACTTTAATCAGGTATTACGGTAATATAGTATTACTGTAATACTAAACGATTCCATGCAAGCAACAAAAAAGCTGCTAGTCTCCAAGGTAACTTCTAAATTTCAAACAACTATCCCTCAAACTATTCGTGACGCTATGGGTATATCTCAGGGCGATGCGGTTGTATTTGAAATAGAAGAAGGTCGAGTCTTTATTAAAAGATTACAGCCCTTAGATTTAGAGTATCTTAACGCCGTATCGGGGACACTTAGTGAGTGGTTATCTCCAGAAGATGAGGAAGCCTATCGTGACCTTTAAGCAGTTTGATGTAGTCATAGTGCCTTTCCCTTTTACAGATACTGCTAATCAAAAACGAAGACCTGCACTCGTAATTTCTGACCACTCAGTTTTTAATGCGACCATGGGTCGTAGCATTATGGCGATGATTACAACTGCAAGTCATTCACCTTGGGCGCTTGATATAAATATTCTTGATTTACCAAGTGCTGGACTGACCCATCCTTCTGTAATTAGAATGAAATTATTTACTTTAGATGATGTGCTAGTAAGCAAGCTCGTTGGGGCTTTAAGCCAAGTTGATCGTGAGGCAACTCAAAAGGCGATCGCAAAACTTTTCAGGATTAATCGTTAGCGGAAAAGACGCTTGTAGTGAGAGCTATATAATTGCGATCGCACTTTTGCATTACTTCTTAAATTATTTAAAGCAGGACTAATCACAAATAGAGTAGTTCTGGTTAAGTTCTCTTTGATCGTGGCAGATGCCATTTCTGAAAGTGGAACTGTGAAAATCTTCTCATCTTCCCAGCCTAAGCGATAGCAAATTGCGACTGTGGTATCAGATGGATAATGTTCTATTAACTTAGTTTGGACATTCTCGACATGATGAGCGCTGAGGTATAGACACAAAGAAGCTTGATGAGCAGCCAGACTCGATAATTCTTCGCGTTCAGGAACTTGAGTGCGTCCACTGATGCGAGTGAGAATAATTGTTTGGACTAGTTCGGGAACAGTTAGTTCTACTTGTAAACGTGCGGCGGCTAATTGAAATGCACTCACTCCAGGGATAATTTCAAAGGGAATCTCAGCTTCAGCTAGAGCAACTATTTGTTCTTGGATAGCACCATATAAACTAGGATCGCCATCGTGCAGACGGACTACTAATTTTTGCGATCGCACTCTATCAATAATAATTTCTAAAATTTCTTCTAGGGATTTGCTCGCGGTGGGGATAATCTCCGCATCAGCGCGACAAAATTGCAGCATTGAGTCGGGGATCAGAGAATTCGCATAAACGACCACATCGGCTTTGATTAAGAGGTTACGCCCCTTCACTGTAATTAAGTCAGGATCACCTGGTCCCGCACCGACAATATAAACTGGTTGCATTTAAAAAAACCTAAGATAAGTGTTTGTTTCCCGCCGAAGGCG
>JAYUSC010000709.1:0-2586 GCA_043755885.1 Pseudanabaena sp.
CGGTAGAGGTCGGCGGCTAGGGGATTGAGTTTGTTGCCGACGATCGCCATGTATTCTTCCACGGTGGGAATCTTGCCGAGTAATGCACAGGCGGCGGCGAGTTCGGCGGAACCGAGGTAGACCTGGGCTCCTTTACCCATGCGGTTGTTGAAGTTGCGGGTTGAAGTGGAGAACACGGTGGTGTTGTCTTCTACGCGGGCTTGGTTGCCCATGCAGAGGGAACAGCCAGGAACTTCAGTACGGGCTTTGACGGCATTGTAGGTGTCGTAAATGCCTTCGTGGCGCAGTTGGGCTTCGTCCATGCGGGTAGGTGGTGCGATCCAAAGGCGGACTTTTTCCAGTTCTGGCTGACCTTCCAAGACCTTCGCCGCTGCGCGGTAATGGCCAATGTTGGTCATGCAGGAGCCGATGAAGACCTCATCAACGCGATCGCCTGATAC
The DNA here is from genome assembly GCA_043755885.1 of Pseudanabaena sp. GTDB lineage: Bacteria > Cyanobacteriota > Cyanobacteriia > Pseudanabaenales > Pseudanabaenaceae > Pseudanabaena. The sequence goes on from JAYUSC010000709.1 coordinate 441, forward strand.
TTCCGAGAGCAACTTCACATTGTCAGGATCGTTTGGGGCAGCCACAATGGGTTCCTTGATTTCATTGAGATCGATCTCGATGATTTCCGCATATTCGGCATCAGGATCAGCTTCCATGAGGAGAGGATTGGCAAGCCACTCTTCCATTTTAGCGATACGGCGTAATAGAGTTTTCGCATCATGATAATCACGGGCGATCATGTTCTTCATCAAAGCGATATTCGATCGCAAATATTCGGCAACGGTTTCAGGACTGAGCTTAATCGTGCTACCAGAACATGAACGTTCCGCAGTAGCATCGGTGAGTTCAAAGGCTTGCTCGACTTTGAGATCGGGTAAACCTTCGATTTCCATGATCCGACCCGCGAAGACATTCTTTTTGTTCTTCTTCTCAACAGTCAGCAATCCGCGTTGAATGGCAATATAGGGAATCGCATTGACGACATCGCGCAAGGTGACACCAGCTTGCAACTCACCTGTGAAGCGCACTAATACGGATTCAGGCATATCGAGAGGCATGATTCCCAATGCGGCGGCGAAGGCGACTAGTCCTGAACCTGCGGGGAAGGAAATGCCAAGGGGGAAACGAGTATGAGAATCGCCACCAGTACCGACAGTATCGGGCAGGAGCATTCGATTTAGCCAAGAGTGGATAATGCCATCGTTGGGACGCAGCGCCACACCTGCACGAGTTGCGAAGAAATCGGGAAGCTCTTTATGAGTTTTGATGTCGGTTGGTTTAGGATAGGCGGCGGTATGACAGAAGCTCTGAAGCACGAGGTCAGCGCTAAATCCTAAACAGGCGAGTTCTTGCAATTCATCGCGAGTCATTGGTCCAGTCGTATCTTGAGAACCAACAGTGGTCATCAAGGGTTCGCAGGAAGTATAGGGACGCACACCAACTACACCGCAAGCTTTACCGACCATTTTTTGAGCGAGGGTGTAGCCTTTGCCAGTATCCACAGGTGTCGATGGAAGGATAAATACTTCGCTAGCAGGTAACCCGATCGCATGGCGAGTTTTGGCGGTCAAACTGCGTCCAATCAGGAGCGGAATGCGTCCGCCAGCGCGAACTTCATCGGCGATCGTGTCAGGAGTGAGGCTGAAGGTGGAGAGAGTTTCACCCACCGCGTTGGTGATTTTACCTGCGCGAGTGTGGATCGTGATCACATCACCTGTTTCTAATTTCGAGACATCGCACTGGATCGGCAATGAACCCGCATCTTCGGCAGTGTTAAAGAAAATCGGTGCGATCGTACTACCAAGAATTACGCCGCCCGATCGCTTATTCGGAATAAAAGGAATATCGTTGCCAATATGCCACAGGACTGAGTTAATCGCGGATTTGCGCGAAGAACCTGTTCCGACGACATCACCGACAAAAGCGACGGGATGCCCTTTTTCTTTGAGTTCAGCAATGGTTTTCAAACCATTGGGCATCATTGATTCCAACATGCAGAGCGCATGGAGGGGAATGTCAGGGCGTGAGAAGGCTTGAGATGCGGGTGAAAAGTCATCGGTATTAATTTCACCTGTGACTTTAAATACGGTTACAGTAAGTGTCTCAGGCAATGCGGGGCGACTGGTAAACCATTCAGCATTTGCCCATGACTCGATCACGGCTTTGGCTCTAGCATTGGTCTGAGATAGTTCTAAAACTTGGTTAAACGCATCAAACACCAATAGGGTTTTCTTCAGGGCTGTGGCGGCAAGATCTCCTAGTTGGTCATTGGTCAGCAAATCGATCAGGGTTTGGACGTTATAGCCGCCGACCATCGTGCCGAGCAGTTCCACCGCCATTGTCGGCGAGACTAGTGGGGATTGGTGTTCACCTTTTGCGATCGCAGTTAGCCATCCCGCTTTGACATAGGCGGCTTGATCGACTCCTGGGGGAATGCGATCGCGTAGTAACGATAATAAATACTCCTCTTCGCCTGCGGGAGGATTTTGCAACAACTCACAAAGTGCCGAAGCTTGCTGGGCATTCAATGGCAGAGGTGGAATCCCTTGCTGGGCGCGTTCGGCAACATGATCACGGTAGGCTGATAACATACGTTGTTATTTTTAATTCTTACGAAAACTTAATTTAATTATCGATCCTAAGGGAACCCCAAGAAAAAAATGATCCATATAAAACCCAAAAATG
>JAYUSC010000710.1:0-2585 GCA_043755885.1 Pseudanabaena sp.
ACTTTTAACATATTGAAGACGGCGCTTTGCGTCGTCTTCAATATTATTTTACGAACGGACGCATCAACAAATAGCCAGCACCAAAAGAAGTCAGCACGATCGCCATAATTGTGGCAGTCAGGACCCAACCACTTAAACCAGAGGTTTCGCCAGAGTCTTCTATAGACTCAGTGCGGAGAGGACGAGAAGATATTTCTTCACGAATTTCTAACTTAGGCAATACTTTTGTTTTAGAAATCGGCGCAGGATCAGATGCTTCAAAGGCAGCAAAAGAACTATCGTAATATAATGCTTCACTCGACATTGGTTCATGATCATTGTGAGGCGCTGCATCGGTGGCAAGTTGTCTGGCTCTAGAAATCGCTTCTTGAATCGCACTGTTTGTTTGCTGTGCAGCAGATTTCCGAGGACTAACCTGTGTTGCGGGTTTATCCGCAGGGCGAGGCTTAGCCGCAGGAGGACGACCTTGGGGCTGAGGATTGCTTCTTGCTGGCGCAGGATTAGTTTGCGAAGAAGCACGGATACCTGCTAAAACGTCAGTTAGCTTTGAATCAGGTAAATTAGACTGTGTAAGAATCGTTTGTACGCGATCTGTGGATTGGGCGATCGCCTCAAACTCTTGCAACAGCATTTGATTTTGCTTAGTGAGCTGCTCATTTTGCAACTGAAAAAAAGATAACTTTGCTTGAGTAGATTGCAACTCCGCAGCCAGTTCTCGATATACAGTCACAGGTACTGAAGCCTGATAACCAGATTGAGAGGTCTGGTAACCAGAATGAGAAGTTGTAGGTTTAAAGACTGGATTGGCTTGCATAGGCGACAGCACCTTGGACTGTGAAAAATTTAGTCGAGACTATACCATATGATTTGCCGCTTTTTCGCTAATTTTAAGATAGGATTTATGCTTTTATTACAGTTCAGTACTTCTCACTATTGCCGTAAAGCTAGGCTAGCTCTTGGCTACAAGCAAATTCCCTATCAAGTCGAAAATCTCACGCCTGCTTTGCATATTTTCCGAGTTAAGCCTCTTTCAGGTTCACATACTGTGCCTGTACTATTGCCGCAGCAAAAAAATTGTCCTGCCGTAGTCGGTGATTCCACAGACATTATTCAGTTTCTGGAAGCTTACAAACCTGATCCACCCCTTTATTTAGAAGAGCCTTTGCAACAAAAAGAAGCATTACGAATAGAAGATCATTTTGATGAATTTATCGGTACGGCCGCAAGATTTGTCTACTACCAGTTTCGGGCTAATGAGGGCAAGCAGATTGATCCTTCACTAATGAGCCAAGCGGTGATCACCATCGTCCGTTTGCAATATGGCATTAATACTAACTCGGCAAAAGTCGCTGCCCAAAAAGTTGCGGATGCGATCGCAATGCTCAGCGAGTTTTGGCACGATGGCTATTTGGTAGGCGATCGCTTTAGTGTTGCCGATTTAACGGCTGCCGCCTTGCTGTCACCATTGGGGTTAATTCCCGCCTACCGCCGTAATTATCCTTGGCTATTTGAGCGTATTACCGAAATTCATCAGCTTTGTAGTGAGCCATTACCCAAAAATTGGCAAGCTGGACTTGATTTACCCAAAAGCTAAGGGCGATGCAAAGCCTCGCCTGTAAACCAAAACCCTTAAGGGTTTTGGTAATTGGTGCTTAGCGTTTAATTTTAAAGATTTTCCGTGTTAGCTGATTGATGTTAAGTTAGAAAGTGTTTCAAAAAATCTAAAAGCTGAGTTTTGCCTAATACTTCAGAGTGCCAATAAGCAGTTTTCAGATAGGTTATTTAAAGGCGATTAGTGTGGGTAGTTTTATGACTGTTAATGTTAGTGAATCTTTGTTTGAGCAGATTCTCGAATATCTTCGAGTAAGGACTGAAGCAAGCGATCGCATTGCCGAAAAGTTGCTCAAAGAACTTAAGCCATTGACATCTAGCAGTAATTTAGATTCTGTTCATAAGTCAAATAGCGATCGCGTCGATGAACTAGCATCACAATTTGGACAAAAACTATTCGACGCATGGCAAGAGCTAGCAGACTTGCAAGTGGGTGAAAACTATTGGAGCTATCCTGTTATGTTTGAAGACCTTGCCGAAACAATGGAAATATCTGTTGATATTTTTGTGCAATATTTAGCAAATGTGCAGATCGGTAGTTTGCAGCTTATGCAAGGACGTGGCTACAACTATCAAGTAAATGGACAGCAAGCTGCATCTTTGACTTTTCACTCGGCTCCAACTCTCAAAAAAGCTGCCATTCCCAATGTCAATGAAAAGAAACAAGGTGCGGATCATAAATCTCCAAGCAAGAATTTTAAAGTAGGTGATCGCGTGGCTGTAAATGCCAATCGTCAACAATATGCCAATCATAAAGGTGTCGTTGAGCAAGTTATTAGTGTTAGCTGTCGCGTCAAATTAGACAATGGTTGGACAGCATTTTTACCCAATCATTGTTTAGATCACATTACATAGGGGCTTACTCAAAATAATTGATCCCCAAAATGTGGTGACGAACTAAGTCCGTCGCCACATTTTGGGGTTTTATATGGAGCCTTTTTTCCTTGGAATGCCATTAAGCTGTCAAGGCTCGT
>JAYUSC010000711.1:0-14945 GCA_043755885.1 Pseudanabaena sp.
GCGCTTGCCGCCGCCTGAGTGACAGCTATCGAGTACAGCGGTGAAGTTGTCAGTCTTGATTGCTGACATCAACAGAAACAGGGTGCGTCCCATGATGTCGGACACCTCCAACTGATCACCAACTTGCTTGACGGCGCGATCGATAGGTACGAAGGTGCTATTTAGTCCATCAGCAGTATCGAGGTCTTTTACCCGCGAGCCATGTCCCGAATAGTGGAAAACAACGACATCGCCTGGTTTGGCTTGTTTGATTAAGTGTTCTTCAAAAGATTGGAGGATACCTTCGCGAGTAGGTTTGATCGCAGTATTGTCATTGACGATGAGAATATCTTTAGGATTGAAGCCGAAGCGATGGACGAGGAGTTGATATTGCAGTTCGGTGTCGGTGACACAGCCATATAGAGGCGCGGTGGGATAGGCATTTGCGCCAATCAGGAGGGCAAGTTTGCGGGGTGTGCTTTGGGCGAGTACCTGTGCGTAGCGATCGCCTAGTTTACTAAGGTCAAATTGGCTCATACCCATTGCGGCGATCGCTGATCCACCAAATTGCAAAAACTGACGACGTTTGATCTGTGTCATGACTGATGCTCCTTAACTGTTTTGATGTTGCTCTACCGATCTATAGCTTTTAGCTTATCCGAGGATATGCATTTTGCCGAAAAACAGAAAAATAATTTAAACCAATCATATTCATAATCATTAATTTGTAGGGGTATGTAGGGGCTTAGCATTTGCGCCACTATCTCTAAACCCATCACAGAAACCCTGATCCGCAAATGCTAAGCCCTCTGTGCTTTCATAGATAAATTGTCCCTGCGTTGCGAGGTTTTGGGCAAAGCATTCCCAAATAAAGAGCATCTGAAAATTTATAGATTTTGGCGGGAATGCTTTGCCCCTACAGTTCTATTTTGTGTGTGCGAATAAATAATGACACTAACCAATTCACACTAATCATCAAACGGGAATGCTTTGTTCAACATTCCACAACGCAGGGACAATTTATCCATAGGAGCGCAAAGGGTAAAGCATTTGCGTACAGAGTTTTTTGTGGTGAGTTTAGAGATGGTGGCGCAAATGCTTTACCCCTACAGTAATAAATCTCTAAAATCCATTGCCAATCAAGATAAAGGCTGACCAGTAAAAGGGATGGGAAAGTTGTGTTTCTTGATTAGTTGGCACTGTTCCCACAATCCGTATATTTGCCCGATCGCTACTTGTCGCTTTTTTATTGCTGCGAATCATCGCAATTTGAGCTTGTCGCAGAGCTTCAGAAGATGAAACATTCTTTTGACTCAAATTTTTGTATAGTTTCTGCATCAGTTCACTGGTTCCGTCATCACTGACTTTCCAGAGTGAAGCGATCGCTGCACCAGCACCTGCATCCTGTATCCGATAACCCAATCCCAAAATCTCCACACCACTGCCTAATTTTCCACCGATCGCTGTTTCACAGGCACTTAGAACTACTAAGCTAACGTTGGTTAATGACCAATTCGCAATGTCCGTAAGCGTGGCTTTGTCACCATCACCAAAGATGATAAAGGAGTCTTCGGCGCGACCAACTGCAAAGTAACCATGAGTAGCGAGATGGATGATCGTATTTCTTTTCATCTCCTGTAAAGTCACATTTTTGCTAAATTGCTGGTCAATCAGGGTGGTGGTTTTGGGGAGCAGGGTAGCGATCGCTTCAACTTCAGTTTTGGTGGCGGGTAATGCGCCAAAGGGAATGGAGCGATCGCCGAATTTGATGTTGTGGCTATTGGTGGCGGCGGCGGCAAGTACCGATGGAAGTTGGCTGTAGTCTCTAGGGGTAAAGTCAGTTAAGGAACTGGCGGTGATGTTGTTGATGCGATATTTTTCGACTAGCCACTGTTTGCCATCATGGAGGGCGGCGAGAGGAATGTAGCGCAATTGTCCATCGGGGGCATAGATGATCGTTTGAATATTTGCTTGTTGGAGTTCAGCTTCAAAGGGTTTGATGATCCATTCATAGAGTTGTTGTGCGTCTTTCTCAACGTTGGCGGAGGATGGATTGCGGAGGTTAGACAAAAATCCTGCGATCGCGGTGTTGAGTTGTTCGCGTTTGATCTTGGTAGTTTTGCGGATTGGTGGGGTGTTGGCGGTGATGATGATCAGTTCGAGGCGGTCTTCGAGGATCAGGGGATAGAGGATGACAGCATTTTTGACTTTGAGAAGGTTAGATCGGAGCCGATTAAATTTTGCAATATCAACGTTTTCCGCGTTCTCGATCCGTTGTAGTTCTTTAAGTTGTTTTTGAATGAGAGGAGTTTTTAAAAAAGCGTTGAATTGTTCGTTGCGGTTAATTTCATTGTTGGTGAGTTCAGAGAGTCTTTGCTCTTGGGCTGGGGTGAGTTTGTCGAGTTGTTGCAGTACAGCAAGTTCGTTACCGAAGGCGATGATGTTTTGTTCGGAGCTTTGCAGGTCAACGCCTTGAGCAGTTTGGTCGTTGCCGCGCACGTTTTTTAGGTATTCGCTCAGTTCTTCGACTTTGAGGAGATCGAGAACTTGTTGAGCTTCGAGGATGCGGTCTTGTTTAAGTAGGAGGTCAGCGAGATTGCGATAGGTATCTTCAACTGTGGCTAAATAGGATTTTTGGATGTCTTTATCGAGTTTGCTGATACCTTTGCGGATCGCTTCGCTTACATTGATTGATTGTTTGAAAAAGAGAATCGCTAGTTCAGGGCTTCTTGCTTTAGATAATAAAACTCCTAGATTTGCGAGAGCAAAACCTTCTCCCCTTCTATCGCTGATTTCTTTAGCAATGGTTAATCCTTGCTGAGCAAAAATCATCGCTTCTCGATCTCGATTTAGTCGACTATACACAGCGCCTAGATTCCTTAGTACCGCTCCTTCACCCTGTCGGTCTTTGAGTTTTCTCTTGATTTCTAAGCTTTGTAGATAGTACTCAATTGCTTTGTTATACTTGCTAAGCGAAAGGTAAGCATTTCCTAGATTACCTAATGCTCTTCCCTCTTCTTGCGTATCTTTTATTTCTTTTGCTATTTCCAAGCCTTGTAAAAAATACTCAATTGCCTTGTCATTTTTGCTAAGCGCAAGGTAAGCAGATCCCAAATTATTCAGTGAAGTTCCCTCACTTGCTCGATCTCTAATTTCTCTTTTGATTGCTAAGCTTTGCATCTGTAACTCAATTGCTTTGTCATACCGACCCAGAGCTAAATAAACATTACTTAGATTTCCCAAAGTAACTCCTTCACCTCTTCGATCTTGGAGGTCTTGAGTAATCAATAAGCTTTGTAGATAGTAATCAATTGCTTTGTCATATTTGCCAAGTGAAAAATACGTAATACCTAAACTGTCTAGAGAACTTGCCTCATTCCGTCGATCTCTGAGTTCTTGGGATATCTTTAAACCTTGCAGAAAATACTCAAGTGCCTTTTCGTAATTACTGGTTAATTCATGAGAAATCCCTAATCTTATTAGCATGTATAACTCACTCCGTCTATCTTTGAGAGTGCGCGAGATTGCTAGGCTTTGTAGATAGTAATCAATTGCCTTGTCATACTTGTAGATTAATTCGTAAGCTTCTCCCAACCTTTTTAAAGTATTTATTTCGCCTTGTTGATCTCTGAGTTCTCTCTGGATTGTCAAGCTTTGCAGAAAGTACTCGATTGCTTCTTGGTATTTGCCGAGGGAGTAATAAGTTCCGCCAAGATTTCTTATAGCTTGTGCTTCAACAGGACGGTCTTTAAGTTCGCGCGTGACTACTAAACTTTGTAGAAAATATTCAATTGCCTTTTCATGTTTGCCAAAGGAAGCGTAAGCCGCACCCAAATTCCCCAGAGTTTTTCCCTCACTACTACGATCTGTAATTTCACGATAAATTTGTAAAGATCTTTCCCATACTTGTATGGCTTCCTGATATTGGCTTGCTTGATATTGGCGAAGTCCTTGTTCTGAGAGTTTATCTGCCTCTACTTTCCGTTCGCTTGTTGCCTGTGCCACCAACCCCAACTGCGATCTCAATTCCTGAACCTCAGCCCCAAAAACAACCTCTGGCAAAGTCACAACAGACACAAACAAAGGACAAACCACCAGAGAAATAGCCGACAACGACAGTCCGTAGCGAGAGCGTAGATTCATAGCTATATCACCGATTTGCGTGCTTACGATTTTACATACATATCAGGCGATCGAGCATATGCAGTTTTCACATTTTTATCCCAAAAACATGAAACATCAAAAATTTTCGTAGGGGCGAAGCATTACCGCCACCATCCACGCATATAGCTATAGCCAGCTAGGTTAGGACATAAAATAGAAAGAAAGCGAGACATCTGAGGAATAAAAATGGCAAAACCATATAGTTACGATTTGCGACAAAAGGTAATGCAAGCAATCGAAATGGATGGTCTGAAGAAAAATGAAGCCAGTGAATTATTCGGGATTAGTCGAAACACAATCAACTTGTGGTTTAAGAGACGAGACAAAACAGGGGATATAAAGGTGAAAGTAAGAGCATCTTCTAGTCAGCAGCCAAAAATTAGGGACTGGGAAAAGTTTAGAGAATTTGTCAAAGAACATGGAGATAAAACCCAAGCAGAGATGTCCGAATTATGGGGAAATATCAGTCAAAGGTCGATATCACGCGCGTTAAAACAGATAGGATTTACCCGTAAAAAAAACTTATGGTTATCGGGAGCGAGATGAAGAAAAACGTAATCACTTTCGGACAACAATAGGAGATCCCAAAGCATCCCACTTAGTCTACGTTGATGAATCAGGGATGGATGAACGCGATAATTATGAGCATGGATGGTCTAAAAAAGGTGAACGAATTCATGGACTCAAAGCAGGTCGTCGTCAGGGACGCATCAATATGATTGCAGGATATCGAGATGGAAAATTGATTGCCCCATTTACAATTAAAGGCGTTTGTAACCGTAACGTATTTGAAATTTGGTTAAAATCTTGCTTGATTCCAACTCTCAAGGCTGGGCAATGGGTAATTATCGATAATGCTACTTTTCATCATGGTGGACGCATTCAGGATTTGATAGAAGCCGCAGGATGTAAGGTCGTCTATTTACCTCCATATTCTCCCGACTTTAACCGTATTGAAAAATGTTGGGCTTGGCTGAAGTCTCGCGTTCGTAAACTCTTACGCAATTCGCCTAATCTTCATGATGCTATCGACTCAGTTCTTGCTCTGGCTGCGTCCTAACTTCACTGGCTATAGCTATATCACCCCAATCATCAAACGGTAATGCTTCGCCCAAACCTCACAACGCAGGGACAATTTATCTGCAAGAGCGAAGAGGGTAAAGCATTTGCGCCAATATTTTTCTGTGGAGAGTTTAAAAATATTGGCGCAAATGCTTTACCCCTAAAGATTATTGGCGGGATTTTATTTTGCGATCGCACCAATAATCTGTAGGGGCGAAGCATTACCGCCACCATCCACGCATATCACCTCAATCATCAAACGGTAATGCTTCGCCCAAACCCCACAACGCAGCGACAATTTATCTGCAAGAGCGAAGAGGGTAAAGCATTTGCGAACAGAATTTTTCTGTGGAGAGTTTAGAAATATTGGCGCAAATGCTTTACCCCTACAGATTGTTGACATCCTGATGGCGATCGCAATCAAATCACCCCTAACGCGCCTTCAACCAAACATCCAAATCCGCCACCTTCTCAAAATCCAACACCGCCTCCGCCAACTCCTCCAACTGCTCAGCCGACAATTTTTCAAGCCGCTTACCCGTCTTCAGCGACACCTTACCAAATTTTCGCGTCAACAACTTTACAGCAAATTGCTTCAGCCCTTGCTGCCGTCCCTGTAGCTGCCCACTTTGCTCACCGATCTGCTTACCGCGCATCTCACCCTCGCGCATACCCTCGCGCATACCCTCTAGCTTTGCTTCTTGATAAATTCTTGTTTGTTTTAGATCGCCCAATGTAAACATAGCCTCAACCTCCTCTCGACTCATTTTGGGAAACTTGTACATCAAAACTGTCTCAATAAATTCTATCACCTTTTCTTGATCGCCTTGCCCCACTCGATCTGCTAAACGTTGCGCCATAGAGATCGCCTCCCGCTCAGGCGCAACGATCAACCGCACAATTCCCAGATTTACCGACTCGTCCTGTGGCAACTCATTTAGATACACCCGCACAATGCGATCGCTAGCAAATAGTTCTCGAAATTGTTTCGGCGGTTCGGTTTCGATGCTGCGTTTTGCAAAAATGGCTACTGCTTGCCAATCGTGTTCAGGCTTGTACTGGCTCAAATACAGGAAAATTTCACCGATAAATTCCCAATAGAACTCGGTGCGTTTTTGAAACTGGACTTCCACAAACCATAGGTTTTTATCCAAGGAGTCAGGGACAAAAATACCATCAAATCGAAAGGCTTTTTCCTTGATTTCAACAGAGGTGAAATGATAACCCTCTGCTGCTTCAGGCGGTAAACCTACCAATTCAAACAGCAAATTATCAAAGGTTTGGAATAGTTGAAAGAAAATCGTATCAGTACGCATGAAGAATAGATTATCAGAAAATTGCTTGCAGCACCTTACCTCCTGCACAAATCAATAGGAATATTTTGCCAAATAGTTTTCAACTCCTGAGATGGACGCTGCACTGATAGAATTTCTCGCATCGCATCAACAAATAGCCCTTGCGAAATAAAGTACTGCGATCGCTTTCTTGACCACTCTTCGGCGCTTACCCATTTCTTTGTATCTCTAATTTGAGAATTTAAATCAGCAAGCTCTAGAGCCACGCGATCGCGTTCCGATGATTCGATAACTTGAAAAGGAACTCGCAACGATGGCTCAGTTTCATTCACCGCAAAGCGATTAAAAATCCACCATTCATAACGTGCCCCTGCCAACAAAGGCAAACCTGTATACTTTGCCTGACGAGCATCTGAATTGACAAGCTGACTCCATAGCGGCTCATTAACTTTCTCAGCATGAACTTCAATTTTAGAGATCATCCCCTTCCAGACAAATAATAAGCGATCGCCCGAAGTACGGTCAATCCCATCAGGAAGGCGGCGCGGAGAAATCGCACAGAAATCGGTACGACCGCCAAGGGGAGGCTTCGGGCGACGCGAAAAACTTTCTAAAATACTGTTCCAAGGAGAAGCTTGGATGGTTTCAATAGGAAACACTCCTTGACCGATCGCAATCGCCGCCAACATTCCACAACACCAATTAACGCGCACCATGAGACTTTCTCCTCAAAACTGGTAAAATACAGATCCAAAACGTTAGCGAAGGCAATAGCCACGGTAGCAGTACCAGCCCTGAAATATACCATTGCCAGCTTGCCACAGCATAGATCGAATTGACCATAACTAGCGCGATCGCCCAATGAGTTCTGCGCCGATCTCGTTGTAGATATATCAGAACCGTAGCTCGACCTAAAATCAATGCGATCGCGATCATCCAAAGATCGGGAATAGGAACAACAAGATGTCGCGATCGGAAATGATGCACCGTATAGGCATGGGCTTCTGCACCGACAAATACATGGGGAGTCATAGCGATCGCAGTATATTTGTTGCGCCAATAGCCGATCGCCATCGGTACTGAAAAATTGTCCTGTCCCTCTTGATCAACTCCTGCCTGTCGGTAACCACCTGGAGCAATGATCACAATGGAGTTAGATGATAGAGAACTAATATCAAAGTTATCGCTCAATAACTCTTTTGCAGTAACTGCCTGAAATGCGCGATCAGGAGGAATCGAAAAATCAAGAATCGGTTGCAACCAAAGTTGATCAAATTTTTGGGAAAAGTTATAAATTGCTGGTAATCGCAAACGATGTAAATAATTAGTTAAATCTGAGCGTTGAGAATTTGCTTCAAGGGCTTCTGTTAGTTGACTACGCAAATCACGGCGGCTATCTAGACTAGGTTTTGGTAGGTTCGGAGCATTACTTGGGGATATGACAGAAGCAAGAGCAATTAGATAAGCGAAAGGACAGCGATCGCTACAACGTATTTGGTTAGGTAGAACTTCCATATACCAAGGTGGCACATTTACATAACCGTGCAGAGTTGCATTAGGGTTTACCACCGAAGGAGAGAGCGCCATTTCATCGTTGACTACCCACGCATTTGCACCTTGTACTGTTGCAAAAACGATCCAAATCTGCTTACGGACAGCATTCTCCACCGCTTCTCGCAATTGGCGATCTTCATCAGGAGATTCTTGCATAGAGCTATCTAACAGATAATCGATACCAATTACCTTGGGCTGCAACTGCTGCACTTTATCGAGAACTTTAGCAAGATAGCGGCGATCAAGAATATTCTTTTTGCGTCCATCTAAATGCTGAATTGAAGCTTCATCGATTTGCACTAGCAGCACAGATGGTTTGGCGATCGGCACTTGATGCGTGACATCACGATAGATGGCTTGCGTCCAGACACGGGTTTCGCGTAACCAGTCTTGGAAAGGATACCAGAGGCTGATGGCGGCGATCGCTGTCACTGCGATCGCTTGTTTTGGTGAAGGGAGTAATTGCCCAATTTTACGCCGCCAATTTGGAGGTGGCAAACAAAAGGAAACTGCCTCAGGATGGCAAAATAGTGATGGAATCAAATAAGCGGATGGATAAGTGAGATTCTTTTCTAATTTCAAATGCTGACAAGCGATCAAGAGCGCGGCGCGGACATCTTTACCCTCGGCTAAGCTGGGTAAGAATCTTGCGAGAAATTCTTGGGCAACTTGATTTTGAATTGGTTCGCGCATCACCGCAACTTGGCTTAAACCTAAATCAATGAGCGCTTCCGCAATACTTAAACCATTGCAAGAATTGAACAGTGCAAACTGTAGCCCTCTAGTTTTCGCAAATAATAATTGCGGCGCAATTTCACTCAGGAAAATTGATTGATTCGGAGCGATGCCTAGCTCTCCACCAGAAATTGCATTTTCATTACTATGTCCTGCAAAAAAGAGAATATCCCAACCTCGTTGATCCGCGATCGCAAGGCGAATTTGTTCCTTGAGATCCTCATTGTCTTTACCCGCTTGCCAACCGATAAAAGTAACTTCTGCAACTTTTGATAGCGATCGCAAAGCTAGGCGATCGGCTTGAAAGTCTAACCCCGTATCATCCCCTAAAACCGCAAGTACTCGTAATTTCCCCTGTCGCTGTCTCTGCGACACTTCCGCCCGAATATTCGCAGGCGATCGCGAAATGCGAATTGGTTTTGCGATCGCCAGAGTCGTGGCAATTTCCCATGTCTCCCAAGGAAATCGGGCGAGTTCTAGAGCTTCGCAGGTGAGAAACACATCAATTGCATTGGCATTATTCGGCTGAACGGCGGCTCTAGCAATTTCAGCGCGAATCGGTACGAGTTCCGCACTATTGAGCCAATAATGGAACTCTGCTAAAAATTGCGCTTCTGCTTGAACGAGATTAGCCCGCCAATCAATTGTCGGCGCAGGAATGCTGCCGCTACCCTTAACTTTGGCTCTTAATGCCGATTTGTAAAAATCTAAATAGGCAAGTTGCCAAGTTTGATAGAGAGTCGTGAGCGTCTCTGGAAAGGTTAAACGCGCTGATAATTGCTTTCCTTTTTCCCATGTCAAATCGAATAAACATTGGCGCTCAATATGCCAGATCTTGAGTTTATATAGCATCGATTTACTCAGCTTGAAATGCAAAAGGTGGTAGCGATCGCGTAGTGCCATCAGCGAGAGCCGTAGTTACTAAAAAGCGTTCCTCTGAGGGGCCTTCCACTTCTGCAAATAGATAAGCTCCCTGCGGTTCTAATTGTCGTTCTACCAGTACGCCTGTAATATCAGAAATCCGCAAGATTAAATCTACTGGTAAATCTCGATCCGTCGCTTTACCCAGAATCGCAAGCAATGACCATGCGATCGCGCCATCGGTTGAGACCTCAGAGCCAATTACCGCATAAAGTCGCAACGGATATTCACCGAGATTAAAATCTTGATAGGCGGCACGAGCATTACTGGGCAATCGCATTCCCGTGCGTTCGATCGCGGTGAGGATTGTTTCTAATTCCGAAAGTGGGGAACGATTTAAAGTCGCTCCTGATGAGCGTAAGCCTGACGCAATGGCAACGGGTGGTAATAATATCCAATCTAGATCCGTTGCTAGCGCCTGCCATTGCTCCTGCAACCATTGGGCGGTATCGATCGCAGGCTGGGTCAAAAACTGTAACCAAATATTGCGATCGCTATTAATTACAGGTACTAAATTCGGTAAATCAATCATGGCTGGAGATGCACAGCGCCAATATAGCAGCAGATCATCACAATCAGGCTCAAACCATGCTTGCGGTATTTCATACTTCCAATCTGAACTTAGTTTGAGTTCAGATTGTCTCGCCATAAGGTTGTCAGCGCGTAACCACCCTTTAATAATTGCTTGTTCTTGTTCTTCATAGAGTTCTACCAGTACATAGAAATGTGGTCTAAATTCTGCCGAGTCTATGAGAATCCGACTTAGAGAAATAGAAGTACTTGGTTCGCTATCAATGGGAATTAGGCAAACTCGAAACTGATTGACGGTAATTCCATAGGTAGCTGCGATCGCACCTACCTGACTTGGCTCAAATACTGAAGCATTGTCTCGTTCTAGTCGCAGATCAGGAGCGCGGTTTTGTAACCAAGCCTCAAAACCAAATAGGGCAAGGGCATTGGTATAGGCTTGCCACTGTTGCGATCGCATGGTCACAAGTTCGCTCAGGTTAGCTGCCGTTTGCAAGCTGCTAGATGATAGGGCGATCGCATCATTACCCAAAGTTTCAAAATCGTTTGTCAAAGCGTTCATTCTTTCTATTGTACAGATCATGATCGATAACTCCGATTATCTAAATGTAAACAAAGGCGGCGGGAAAATAAGGTTCCTGTGGTGTAGCTTTTTGAGGTTTTAGCATCGGTTTCGGCATCTCTGAGCAAGAGGTCAACCTGCTCGGCAAGAGCGTCGCTGATTTCACGATCTAGGGCAATTAAGCGATCTAGATTGATATGCTCAGCCGCCAGATCAGTTACTCTTGCTTGCAAGGTTTGCAGTAAATAATGGCGGACATCAGCGCGAAATTCCTTGAGTTTGAGTAAACGGGTCACTTCAAACTGAGCCTTTAACCCCACTTGAGCCGCAATCTCGCTCATCGTCATCCCCTGACAATGGAATAGCTGCAACGCGATCGCAAAGATTTTGGTTTTCTGTTGCACTTTTGCACTCTTGCCTTGTAGTCGAACTGCGATCGCCTTCTCAAAAGCACCATCGAGGGAGATCAGCATCAGTTGGCGATAGTTTTGTAAGAACTGAGTCTGTCCTTCTATTTCCTGATCATGATCAGCGATCGCCATCGTTTCAATCACAGGTTTAGTGCTAGGAGCGTCAATAGAGGTAGTCGGCGGATTTCCCCGCACATGGATGCGATGTTGGCGTAGAAGTTGGGCAAGAGCTTGGAGACGTTTGAAGATCACATCAGGGGAGATTGCCGTTTTTAGGAGTTGAGCAATTTGCTGTAGTTGAGCGGCGCTGGGTGGTTGACAGGCTCCTAATGCTTGTCCTTGTTGACGCAGACGCAGACGCTCTTGGCGGTAGATGGCATGGTAACTCTCTAAGAGTGCGATCGCTGATCCAATTTCTGGCTTGGTCAATCGATGAAAGTCAGAGAGGACTCGTTGCAGTTTTTGGGGATTAGTGTCATTGAGAATCGCCCAATCGCTGAGTAGATAAACGCCATGCTCTAGCAAAAAAGCATTTAGTTCGCGATGTTGTTTGACTAGTCTTGTTGTCCAAGTGGATAGGTTGCTACGCTCTGGGTCAAATTTTTGTAAAATCTGATAGCTCAATGGTTGATAGATGCTGTGGTCTGACTTGCCATCATCATCAAGGACATAGGGCAAAATCTCCTCAAGACTGAATCCGTAGTGATTGCCAAATTGGCTATTTAGTTGAACGCAAACTTGCAAAATCTGGTGGGAAATATAGCAACGCAAGCAGAGAAAAGCATTGATTTCTTGAGACATGACTTGCCATAGAGATTTTGCGATCGCGCGATCGTTTAGATCATCTAGATCGCTCTCTTCAACTAATGGATATCTTTGCTCAAAATAATTTTGCGCCTTGGAGATAATATCAGTACGAGTCTTGCCGCTACTGTCCAAGCGCACTAGTTGCCAATATCGCCAAGAGATTGTCATTTGTTCAACCTATTATGCTAACTGCATCACTTTGCCAAGAGAAAGACTGCTGCCAATTTTGTAAGCTTTGCGCCATGATCTCTTCAGATATATTGAGAGTATATTCCATGTCATACATGGTTCTATTGCTCATATTTGTATGCATCATCGATTCTACAATACTTGAGCGATCGCCGAAGTAATCTTCTATTTCTATAAAGGTCATAAACTCGGCGATCAGTTCAGGCTGGTAGTAGCCTTTGGTGGTTTCGATCAGTAAAATCCCGATCGCTTCCATTGATGAGTAGGCGCGTTTGTAGCAACGTGCATGGGTTAGCGCGTCATAGACATCAAGAATTTGCACGATCCTCACTAAATAAGGAATCTCTTCCCCAATCAGACGATCGGGGTAGCCACAGCCATTCCATAGCTCATGGTGATGACGGATGATTTCGGCAACTTCACGCATTGAGTCTGGTAATGGACAGAGGCTTTCCCCGATCTCTGTATGTTCTTTGATGACTTGATGCTCTGAGACTGTTAATTTTGCAGGTTTCAGCAAGATGTCAAGGGGAATGGCAGTCTTGCCGATGTCATGGAGATACGCGCCCCATACTAGTAGTTTGCGATCGCGTTTTGAAAGTGCAAGGTATTCGCTAAATTGTTGGGCTGCGAGTGCGAGGCGTTCACTGTGTTGTCTGGTTTCTGGATCGAGGCGATCGATGATTTCTGCGATCGCGGGTAATGTTTCTTGGAGTTCTTGTAGCTGCTCGTAGAGGGCGTAGTAGTTCATGAAGGTATGTCCTGTATGGTTTTTGATTTTGGTCTTGCCTATACATACCTATCGCGTCTTCGAGCATATGCAGTTTTATACAAGTTGTCAGTAAATTTTGCTTATAAACCATTGCCGATCGCAAAGAATGCTGACCAATAATAGGGATGGGATAATGAGGAGGAATTTGGCACAGTTCCCACGATTTTAACGCCAGCGCGATCGCTATTATCTGTTCCTTTTTTATCGCTATTAATCATCGCAATCTGCGCCCTGCGTAATGCTTCCACAATCGAGATATCGCCTTTTTTTAGTTCTGCATAAAAAGCATCCATGAGGGCTTGTGTACCTGAGTCATCAACTTTCCAAAGAGAGGCGATCGCATTTTTGGCTCCTGCTTTTTGGACTTGATAGCCAAAGCCTAAGATTTCCACCCCTTCGCCGAGTTTGCCGAGTCCTGTCTGACAGGCACTCAAGATAATCAAATTGATATTGGGGATTTGCCAATCGGCGATTTCGTTGAGGCGGATTTTGTCGCCATTGCCGAAGATGATAAAGGAGTTGTCTGGTACGCCTGTGTTAAATTCGGCATGGGTGGCAAGGTGCAGAATGTTATAGTTTTTGAGTTGAGATTCGATCGCTTGACGACTAAATTTGTCTTCGATAAAGGTAACAGAGTTGGTGAATGAGTTGGCGATCGCTTGGACTTCTGTGATGGTGGCTGGTAAGGGGGGTAATGCTGGTTCGCCAGTTTTGTAATTGCCGTTGCCATAGGCTCCTGCGAGGATGCTGGGTTGGTTTTTTGGGCTGGCGGTGAAGTCGGTGAGCGTATAGGCGATGAGGTTGCTAATTCGATATTTTTCGATGAGCCATTGTTTGCCGTCATAGAGGGCTGCGAGGGGAACATAGCGTAGTTGTCCATCGGGTGCGTAAAGGATGGTGTCGGCTTTGAATTGAATCAGGTCGGCTTCGATGGGTTTTATCAGCAAATCATAGAGTTTGGCGGCGGGTATTTTGACATCTGCGTAACCGCTATTTTGCAGTCCTGCTCTAAGGTCTGTGACTAATTCTTGGAGTTGGTCTTTGGAGATTTTGACGGTGCGACGGATGGGGAGGTTGTTGGGTGAGAAGAGGATGATTTCGAGGCGATCGCCTAGGATGAAGGGATAGAGTAAGACGGTTCCTTTTGGGATTTGGTTAAGATAGTCGGGAACTTTATTGATTTCGGTTTTGGGAAGTTGTTGAATTTGATTGGCAAGTTGGCTATTGATTTCTTTGCTATTGTCAGGGCTAATCGCTAAGAGCTTATCACTAAGAGCTTGTTCTGGGGCTAATAGTCTGACTCCCTGAGCGGATCTGTCGCTGCCTTTAATATTTTTGAGATAGGCTTCGAGTTCTTGGACTTTGAGGAGGTCTAAGACTTGTAGGGCTTCCATGATGCGGTTTTGTTGGAGTAGTAAATAGGCGAGAGAGCGGTAGGTATATTCGACTGTGGCTAAATAGGATTGTTGGATGTCTTTGTCGAGTTCTCTGATGTCTTTGCGGATCGCTTCTTGAACGTTGATTGATTGTTTGTAAAAGAGAATCGATAGCTCAAGGTGTTTGGCTTTGGCTAATACACTTCCCAGATTTACAAGAGCTTTAGCTTCGATCTTTTGGTAGCCTATTTCTCTAGCAATAGTCAATGATTGTTGATAAGCAATCATTGCTTCTTGATCGCGACTTAGCCCTCTATAGGTAATAGCTAAATTATTCAGTCCATACATTTCACCGCTGCGATCTTCGATTTCCCTTGCGATTGCTAAGCTTTGCAACAGAAACTCAATCGCTTTATCATATTTCCGAAGATTTCGGTAAGAAAACCCTAGATTTCCGAGCAAACGTCCCTCATCCCTGCGATCTTTGAGTTCCCTTGCAATTTCTAGGTTTTGCGACAGAAATTTAATCGCCTTGTCATATTTGCCGAGAGAATCGTAAGCACTTCCCAGATTTCCTAGCGCTGTACCCTC
>JAYUSC010000712.1:0-14940 GCA_043755885.1 Pseudanabaena sp.
GAAATATAATATAACATAGATAAGGCGGTTGAAACCGCCGTTAGCTTACATCTCAGCGCTAAAGCGCAGAGCTTTTCGCTTATCGTATTATTTCTGTAAATTTCATCTAATCTTGCAGTTTGTATTTAACGACCCAAGTACGGAAAAGTTCGAATGCGATCGCAAATTGGGTTTCGCCTTAGTCAAACCAGACAAAATTCGTTGTTGGACTCGTTCTATGGCTTTGCGCGACACTGATGAAGTTTCCGAAGACATAATGCTTGGGCGGAAAAGCCATAAAAAAGGGAGTCTCTTTGAAACTCCCTTTTTTATGGCTTTTTGTCTGGTAGTTTCACAAATACGCGATCGCCTACTTTTGCGCCGCTTAAAATTTGAGTCTGATTGTCTACAGTTGTACCAATTGTCACAGGTCGGAATTTGGGCTTGCCCTTTTCATCAGCAATTAATAGCCCTGTTTTGCCCTCTTGCGTGACGATCGCCACCGTCGGCACAACTAGCGCACCATCAATTTGTTTACCAATAAAGCGCAAATCCGTATTCATCCCCGATTGCAACTTATCTTTGCCAGTTTCCAAAGTTACCCGCACTTGAAATGAAGTAACATTCTGCTCAATGATCGCTTCAGGTGCGATCAAACGCACTTTGCCTTTAAAAACTTCAGAGGGGAAAGCATCAGCAACAATTTCCACTTCTTGACCGATCCTAATTTGGGAAATATCCACTTCAGGAACCTTAGCAATGATCTCTAGACCATTTGCGATCGCCACAATTGAAGTCGAGCTTGATGAATTGCTTGCCGAAGCTGTCGTTGTCGGCGTGACAAAGGCTCCTGCATTGGCATATTTTTGGGTGATGATTCCTGTAAACGGAGCGCGAATAACTGTATCTTCGATCTGGACTTCGATGATTCTGATCCCTGCGATCGCTTGAGCGAGTTGCGCTTCGGCTTGAGCAATATCTTCAAAACGACTGCCATTGCGTGTTTCTTCTAATAAACGAGTAGCTTCATCGAGATTAGCTTCAGCCGTTTGCAAATCAGCCTGAGCGCTGCGAGCATCGGTCGCCACTTCATCAAAGCGATCGATCGAAATTGCGCCTTCAGTTTGTAACCCCCGAAAGCGCGATGCTTTACTATTAGTTAATGCTAAACGTGATCGGGCTGCCTCCAAACGACCACTTGCAGCTTTCATCCTAGCCTGAGCCGCCTCAACATCTTCGGGGCGGTTACCATTACGCAACTTGACTAGATTCGCTTCACTGGCTGCTGCACTAGCTTGAGCTTGATCAAGTTGTGGAATCAGGTTAGCACTATCCATTCTGGCAATCACCTGTCCCCGATTTACTCGCGCCCCTTGCTCAACTAATAGATCAATTAATTTCCCTGCTTGCTTCGGGCTGAGGTTCACGGTTTCAATCGGGACAACGGAGCCGCTGGATTTAATTTTGATCGCTAAAGACTTAGACTCAACTTGTTCGGTTTTATCATTGAGTGCAGTTGAGCTTTGATCCCTACCAGCTAAGGAACGAAAGACAATAAATCCTCCGCCCAATAGAACAACGAGTAAAACTACGACCAACCAAGGCTTTTTCCAAAGACTTTTGAGCTTATTATTTTCTTGTTTTGGGGAAACAGTAGTTTGCATCGAAGTTAAGCCTGACCAAAGCTGGCAGTATTAGAAATTTAGTTTATTTAAATAATTTATGGCACTAGCGTTGATTTTGCATCACCCCTCAGCATCATTACCTAACCCCAAGAATAACGACGACGCTTAGCGTCGTCGTTATTCTTGGGGTTTTCATTTTTGAGGACTCACTTGCAACCATCAAAAAAACGGTATATTAGCAAAAGCAAAGACTCAAAGAGACGCAGCATATTTGTAAATCTACTCGTAAATTCATATTTGGGGATTAATAACCTTGTGAGTCAGCTTGCAACAATTTGGGATGAAAACCCACATATCGTACTTCACAGATCTGACGATACGATTCAGATTCCTCTTGTGAATGCGTATTCTTGGACATTAGGGCGCGGCTCAGAAAATGATGTCCCCCTGTCCGATAAATGTGCATCGCGCAACCACGCCATGTTTCAAATTGTTGGAGAATGCAGTTATTTTCTGATCGATCTTGGTAGCCGTAATGGTTCATTTGTGAATGGCAAGCGGGTGACCATTCCTGTGAGCTTAAAAAATGGCGATCGCATTACCCTTGGCGAAACAAATTTAGAATTTTACTGCCCAGAAGTGACGACGGCTCCCGACACGAACACTACGAAAAAAGAAGAAAAAGAAGAAACTGATGCTGTCGCCACAGCCATGCTGCATAAGCGACAACTAATTACGGTGTTAGTCGTTGATATTCGTGATTTTACGAAACTAACCCAACAAATGGATGAGCATATTCTGTCAGAAGCGATTGGCACATGGTTTCGTCGCGCTGGCGAGATCATCGATCGCTATGGCAGTTGGGTCGATAAATATATTGGCGATGCAGTGATGACGGTCTGGATTCATGATGCTGGGCTCGGTTCAGATACTGTGACCACCCAAGATATGCTCAAGGTCTATCGCGCTCTACATGAGCTTTACGAAATGAGTAACGAACTGAATAAACAGTTTGAATTACCATTTCAATTGCGGGTTGGTGCAGGTATAAATACGGGATATGCGATGGTTGGGCAGATGGGAACTAGTGAACATCCCGACTACACCGCCCTTGGGGATACGGTAAATGCCGCATTTCGCTTGGAGTCGTCAACGAAGCAATTGGGACTGGATGTGGCGATCGGTTCGATGACTTATGGTCATACGCCCTATGCTGCGGTTTTGTTGCCACTTAAGCAATATTCTGTGGATCTTAAAGGCTATACGACTCCCACGGTTACCTATGCTGGCACTTTTACCCAATTGGGTAAATATATCGAGAAGTTAGACGCAGATTGACCCCAAAAACATTGCGGTGGGCGTAGCCCGCCGCAATGTTTTTGGTTTTTATTGGAGTTCGCTTAGTCTTTAAAGCTATTTGAAGCTAAATCGAGAGTTACTTGGCGAAGCTGTAGATAATCCATCGGATCGACAGAAGTTCTGCCATCGGGTTGAATCTCAAAATGTAGATGTGGTCCAGTACTCCGTCCTGTTGAGCCGACTTCGGCGATCGCCTGTCCCTTGTTGATCGTCTGTCCCTTTGCCACATAGACCTTATTGGTATGGGCATAAAGCGTCAACTCGCCATTCTGATGACGCAACTCGACCACATTGCCGTAGCCGTCATCTGTCCATCCTGCATAGGTGACCACACCCTCAGCCGCCGCGAAAATCGGTGTGCCTGTGGGAGCGGCAAAATCGATACCTTTATGCAGCTTTCTCTGACCCGTGATCGGATGTACGCGCCAGCCAAATCCAGAACTGATCGCTGCGCCTGTTACAGGCAAAGTGAAATTAGAAACACTATTGAGGTCGATCGCCGCAATACTCTGCGGAAGTTGCATTGTCCAACGCCCTGGTTGTCTAGATTTGAGTCGTAAATCTTGAGGATTAAGCTTAACTTCAGATGAAAACTCGACGACCATTCTGGTGGTATTGGCATCAACTTGACCGACGCGCACTGCTTGGACTCCACGTCCGACCCGCCGTCTTACCGTGGGTCCCTGATAGACAATCCCTGGTAAATCAATGACGATGCGGGTGGGATTGCTAATGACAGTTCCCTTTGGCTCAATGTCATTTTTGAGCGAAAATTCAATCTTGCTATCGGTCAAATCATAGACAAAGGTTTCGAGCCGATTAGCCTGTGCTGTGGGTGTGGCGATCGCAAGGCTACTAGTCAAACCACACAGAGTCAGTGATAGCAGACGCAGATTTAGGGATTTGGACTGGTGGGGGCGAGACATAAAGTTTTGCATGGGAACGTTGCGCTATAGGACGGTTGAGAGCAAGCTACAAGCCGTACAAAAATGCACAAAAAGTCTGGTGAGAAGACTTGTAGAAGGCTAGGAAAATGCTCTGAAGATTTGCGTAACGGGAACGAGTGCGATTCTACATCAATTTCAATGAAATATGACAACTCAAGATTATTAAGTAACTAGGCACAATTAAATATAAAACCCAAAAATCTGTACTGCCCGCTGCGCGGGCGGTAGATTTTTGTTCTGGGTTTTTAATTATGCCGAGGTACTTAACCAAATCAAAAGTTGTTTTTACGGACAAGTATTTGTCCGTAAAAACAACTTTTGATAGTTGCAGCGCCAAGCGTGATAAAAACAATGAAGATGTAAGCGGTATATTTGTTGCAATCTCAAAAAAATTCGCTTCAACCCAAGCTGCTAAATTATGAGCTTTGCCTCGAAACTCAGGACTGCGATCGCCATGTTTGTAGCGATCGCATTTTTGGCGGCGATGGTAACGACAGACTTTTGGGTGACGCAGGTAATGACCTCCTCGTTGGCGGTGGCGGCAATGACATCCTATTTGGTGGTACTGGCTTCAATGTCTTAGCAGGCTTTGATATTGGCAGCACCACAGGCAAACCAGTTGCGACAGCTAACCAAATAGATCGGCTAGTTCATTCCACAGGTTCAGGCAGCAATATTTTTGTGCTTTCGTCAGGCGGTGTCAATGCCTATACAGCAGGTGGTTACTACGCAAGGATTACAGGCTGGACTCCATTTAGTCAAGTTGCCAATTAATTTAACTTCACAAGTAGAGATCTAGTGATGTATTGGCTAATACTACAATTAATTCATGTATATGCTACTATAATCGTTATAATTAAGGAATTGGGGTAATACACAGTTAAAATAAATGAAAAAGCTTTTTGAATTATGGTGTTTGACACAAGGGGAATGATGCGGAAATTTCTTAAGGGGGCAATGGTTTTAATAATATTTTTCGTGATTACCATTCCATCATTCAATGTTTGGTTTTGGTTTGACAGGCAAAAACTCTATGAAGAGTTATTGCCAAAAAAGTTAGAGATATCAGGTTCCATTTCAAACATTGATAGTAATATTTTTGATACATGCTTTTTTGCAGTTTATAGATTGTCTGATACTACAGTAAATAGGATTAATCAAGAAGGATTGGTATTTTTTGATGATGCAATAAGATCTAGAGGATACTTTTATAGAAGAAGTATGGGAATGTATGATAGTTACGCACAGTGGCAACAAAGTCCTATTAAAAATACTGACAAAAACAGAACTTTTGGGAGTGGCTTGAACTGTGCTGAGAGGCTAGGCTTTGATAAGTCTTTACTTAAGAAGATAGAATTAGCATCTTATGAAAGAGGCTCATTTTATACAGGACATTCAGAAGGACAGCTAGTCGTATTTCCCAGTCTTGGGATAGCAGTTCTTTCTGGTTTAGGAGGTTAGGGACAAGCGAATAAAGTACACTCCAAATTTCAGAAAAGTGGCTTTGCTGCCACACTACTTCTGGTTTTATATCTGGTGCATTGTTAAACCCCATATCCACTAACTCTCACTAAAAAATTATCTCAGTTTTTACTTTCATCTCAATAAATAAATTTAGGAGTAATTTAAATGTCAGATGCAACAAGAGCAATTGAAATCACTAGACTTTTGGTATTCGGAACAAAGTTTCCTGACCCGAATGATTACAATTTACACATCAGACCTACTGATGCTCCAAACCCATCAATCACTTATGATGCAGCTTGGTATATGAATAATAGTGGTGGCAGATTTGCTTTGCCAGCATTATTCCCTGCTGTGCGAAAATTTTTTGATGCACCTCTGCCAGATGGGACTTAATTATCATGATCAGTAAAAAGTACATTGGTGTCTATCTAATCTTTGGTGTACCTCTGTTCGTTCTTATTTTTATTGGAAGCATGAACTACTCAGGATTTTGTTTCGCGAAGATGAAATACTTAACCTATGATGAAAAAGTTTTAATTGTATTCAATATTAACAATCAAGGAAAATCTTTTTATAAGAAAACTAGAGTAGGTGGACATACAGTTGCAGTAGAATCTTTTCAAAAGATTCCTTATCATAGTTTTGAGCATTACCAGAAAGAAAATCCTAATTGCTGTGAGATAAGACCTAGTAAATCTGATGATTCTCCAGAGCGTAATTTTTTTGACTCTATAACTGGTTTCCACTCTGGCGAAGTTATAACTATCAATTTCAAGTATCGTTATTATGATGTAGATGGCACTATCAAAACCTGGGATGGACAATCGCAACGCACGTTGACAAATTGTGGATCATCTATCAATTAATCTGTAATCGAAATTCAACAACAATAGATAATAGAGAGAAGCCAATGACAAATTTAACCGCAAAAGAGATTACTAATTATTACTTGTATGGAACAAAATCTACTCCTACAAATAAAGTCGATGAGAACTTGATCAGATCTGGGACAACTAGAGACAACTCTGTCGGCGCTACCATTCAAGTAGACCTCGCAGGTTTTATGCAAAGCGTAGGCAGGTTTGCTATTGGGAGTCAGTTCGACTTGATAAATATCTTTTTTAATCCTAATTTTAATCCAAGTAAAGGAATATACACCAAAGCCGATCTTGGGAAGCTTTTAGGCATTGGTTCATTTTTTTGGTCTATGAACCATGCTCTTATTCAAGATGGTTTTGATGACTATGCAGAACGCACATATATCTGGGCTTCTCAACAATTTCAGATTGTCGATGAAGCCCGATTTGAAATTGATGCAGATGGGGTAAAGACTATATCAGGCTATGCGATTAGACCTGTAGTTGATCCGAAGCGCCAAGATCCCGATGAAAATTTTGACTTTGTGGGTGGAGGTATAACTGAGCTTTTAACATTTCTATCTGATGGTGCACTTGAAAAACGTGTAGATCCATCTGGTATTGGCAGAAGAGTAGATATCAACTTCGTGGGTACGCCTTCTACAAGGCTATATGATAAAGAATCTTATGAAAATGATGTTAGATTAAGAGATAGTTTTATTGGAGTTGACATTGTTAAATTGCCAAGAGATATACTTGCATTGGCAGATAATTTATTTAGCGAAGGTACGACTAGATTTATTGATGATGAGAACAAGCCAATTGTTTATGGAACAACTGGTTCAGATACAATTTTTCCTATTCAAGCCCTAGGCTTCCCATACACTACGCCAGCCCTTTACAACAATGGTCTTGTTCTTATTGGAGGCAATGGGGACGATAGTATTTTAGGTGATAACAGTAATGACAAGTTGTTTGGCGGCAATGGTGCTGACATTCTGTCTGGAGGAGGAGCAGATATACTTTATGGAGGAAAAGGTGTTGATGCTCTCAACGGTGATGATGGGAATGACATTCTCTATGGCGGTGAAGATGCTGACACTCTTGATGGAGGTAATGGTAACGACACACTCTATGGTGACGCGGGTGCTGACACCCTCAATGGAGGGAATGACAACGATCGCATTTTTGGCGGCGATGGTAACGACAGACTTTTAGGCGACGCAGGCAACGACCTCCTCGTTGGCGGTGGCGGCAATGACATCCTCTTTGGCGGTACTGGCTTCAATGTCTTAGCAGGATTTGATATTGGCAGCACCACAGGCAAGCCAGTTGCCACCGCTAACCAAATAGATCGGCTAGTTCATTCCACAGGTTCAGGCGGCAACATTTTTGTGCTTTCATCGGGTGGCGTGAACGCTTACACAGCAGGTGGTGACTACGCAAGGATTACGGGCTGGACTCCATTTAGTCAAGTTGCCAATCAACTCAATGGAGATTTGCTCAGAGTTGCTCGTGGCACGACCGCACAGCAAGGAGTCGATCAATTTGGTCAAACCGCAGTAAACATACTCGATGCTAGTGGTGAATTGATTGCCTTTTTAGAAGGCGCATCGATTTCGGATTTTCCTGCTGGCTCCTTTATTTACGACCAAGACATCAACATCTTTCCCCTCGTCAATACCATCGGCGAAGAAGACCCCAACGGATCAGCATTTCGGATCAGCCGAGAAGGAGCTTCCACAGACTCTGCGGTAACCGTAAATTACACTGTAAATACTGGTTCTGGACAAGCAACTCTCGGCTCAGACTACAATGCCGCCTTCTCTGGAAGCGTGACTATTCCTATCGGCGCAGCTTATGTCGATTTACCTTTCACCCTGATCAATGACTTTATTATTGAAAACGTTGAGAATACCTCTATTAGCCTTACAGACACTGGAGGGTATAGCATCGGTGCTTTATCCACAGCCACAATATCGATCATCGATGATGATGATCGAGTTAATCTTTCTGTAAATACTACAACAGCAAGAGAAGAAGGTAAAACTGTCATCACCTTAACTGCTACCAATGGATTTCCTGTAACTGGCAATCAAACTGTTGATATATCCTACTCAGGGCTTGGCATTAGTGCTAACGACTTTGCTGGCACGATTCCCACTCAGATCACCATTCTCGATTCACAAACCAGTGGTTCTGTTACCTTCACGATCAAGGATGACTCAATCATTGAAGGTATCGAGTTTGCCACTTTCACAATTAGCAATCCTTCAGCAGCCTTGAAATTGGGCAGCGCTACTAGCCAAACCGTAAGAATAATAGATAACTTCAACACAGTAAGTCTATCTGTCGATACTGTATCTGTCAGGGAAACAAACCAAGATTTCTTCATTTTAAGTGCATCAACCTTAGCTCCTGTATCTGAAGACAGAACAGTTGATTTGAGCTATTCGGGTACTGGTATTAATGCCGATGACTTTGTAGGCGTAGTTCCCACCAAAATCACCATCCTTAAAGGAGAAACCAAAGGATCTGTGGCGATCGTCATTAAAGATGACACAATTGTTGAAGGTACAGAAATTGCCAACTTTACAATTAGCAATCCATCTGAAGGACTCGCTCTAGGCGCTACTACCAGTCAGACTGTAACCATCAAGGATAATGACAACAAGGTTAACCTTTCCGTCAATTCCACATCTGTAAGTGAAGCCGCTCAAACCTCCATCATCCTAACTGCCACGGCTTTAGTTGCGGTAACTCAAGACCAAGTTGTTAACCTATCCTACTCAGGCGCAGGGATAGATGCTGATGACTTCATCGGTACAGTTCCCACCCAAATTACGATTCTTCAAGGACAAACTAGTGGTTCGGTTAATTTCGTAGTTAAAGATGACACAACTGTTGAAGGTACTGAAACTATTCTATTCACAATCGATAGCCCTTCACAAGATTTGCCTGTAGGAGTCACGACTACTCAAACTGTAGAGATCAAAGACAACGACAATAAAGTTAGTTTATCTGTTAACACTGCATCCGCAACTGAAACTGATCAAACCTCTATTACTCTAACCGCCACAGTTCTAGCTGCTGCGACTGAAGATCAAGTGGTTGATTTATCCTACTCAGGCACAGGGATTGATACTAGTGATTTTCTAGAAGCAGTTCCCACCCAAATCACGATTCTTAAAGGACAAACCAGTGGTTCGGTTACTTTCAAAGTCAAAGATGACACAATCATTGAAAGCCCTGAAACTGCAACCTTCACAATTAGTAATCCTTCTGAAGCTCTAGTATTAGGGACGACGACTAGTCAGACCGTAGCTATCAAAGATAATGACAACAAGGTCAATCTTTCTGTAAACACTACATCTGCGAGTGAAGCAGCAAAGACTTCCATCACTTTAACTGCTACCATCTCAGGTGCTGTAGATACAGATCAGACTGTAAATCTATCATATGCAGGGACAGGTATTACTGCCAATGATTTTAGCGGTATAGTTCCTAATCAAATCACTATTCTCCAAGGACAAACTAGCGGCTCTGTTACTTTTGCCATAAATGATGACGCAATTATTGAAGGGCTTGAACTCGTAGAATTTACAATCAGCAACCCTTCTGAATCGCTAACTTTAGGGGATACTAAGACTCAGACTGTAAGCATCCAAGATAATAACAACAAAGTCAATCTTTCTGTAAATACCACATATGCAAGTGAGATATTCCAGACTGCAATCACTTTAACTGCTACGACTTCAGTTGCTGTAGTTGGCAACCAATCAGTTGCTATATCCTACGCAGGTTTAGAAGTTGATGCTAATGACTTTATAGGCGTAACTCCCACTCAGATTGTAATTGCGGACGGACAGACTAGAGGATCTGTTACTTTTGTCGTTAAAAACGATGGAATTATTGAAGGCTTTGAACTTGCGACCTTCACAATTAGCAATCCTTCAGCCGCCCTAACATTGGGTGAGACTACCACTAAGGCTGTCACAATCGTAGAGATTATTGGTACTAACAATAATGACAACCTAAGTGGAACCAACCGCAATGACAATATTTCGGGACTGAAAGGAAATGACATCATTATTGGGCTAGAAGGAAATGACATTCTCAACGGCGGTTTGGGCGCTGACACTTTAATCGGAGGCGTAGGCGACGATGTTTACTACGTTGACAACGTTGGTGACGTTGTTATCGAATTAGTAAATGAAGGAATGGATACAGTTATTAGCACCATCAACTACACTTTAGGTGCTAACGTTGAAAACCTTACCTTACGAGGAACGACAAACCTAAATGGAACAGGTAATGAACTGAACAATAAGATTACAGGCAATGAATTCAACAACATTCTGAATGGTGGAATTGGCAATGATATTCTCAACGGTGGTCTCGGTGCTGACACCTTAATCGGAGGAGTAGGCAACGATGTTTACTATGTTGATAACGTTGGTGACATTGTTATCGAATTAGCAAATGAAGGGCTGGATACAGTTAATAGCACCATCAATTACACCCTATTTGGAACCAACCTTGAGAACCTGACTTTGCAAGGAACAACCAATCTAAACGGGACAGGTAACGACTTCAACAATAGTATTACAGGTAATGGATTTGACAACATTCTGAGTGGTGGAATCGGAAATGATCGACTTACTGGTGGCTTGGGTGCTGACATTTTAGTTGGAGGAGTAGGTAGGGATAAGCTCACAGGAGGTGGAGGTAATGACTTGTTTGTTTATAAAATCCTCACGGATTCCATTTTGGCTGGTTATGATGCCATTACGGACTTTAATGCGAGTGAAGACTCTTTGATTGTTTCTGCACTGCCAAGCATTTTCACTCAAGCTGGATCTGTAACTAATCTAACGCAGACAGCCATTGGGGCAAAATTGACCACGGCTAATTTCGTTGATAGTCAGTACGTTGCCCAATTTAACTTGGGTAGCCGCACCTTTGTAGCGATCAATGATGCGATCGCAGGATTCCAGTCTGGCAATGATGCCATAGTTGAGGTGACAGGGTTAGTCGGGACATTAGCTGTAAATAATTTTAGACTTTCCTAATTTGGTAGTGCTAAAGATGGCAGGATTAGGATGGGTGGCACAAAGCGCCGCTTATCCTAATCCTGCCATCTATGAAGAGCAATTTTATGAGCTTTGCCTCGAAACTCAGGACTGCGATCGCAAAAAATCAGAGCATTTTGTGTTTGGGACTTGACCCAAATCCTGAAGTGATGCCTGCTAAGTACAAAGCCAGATATGACTCAGAGATGAAGTCTGGAGCCTATCCAGATCGCACTGTTGCTTATTTATGGGAATGGATGAATTTCATTATTCAGTCCACCGCCGATCTGGTCTGTGCCTATAAACCAACCTTGGGCTTTTATACAGCTTTGGGTGCGGGCGGTTTGGATCTATTAGCCAAAACCTTAGCGGCAATTCCACCCGAAATCCCGATCATTCTCGATGCTAAGCACGCGGATCTCAATAGCAGCACCGTCATGGCAAAGACTGCCTTTGAGCAGTGGGGCGTGGATGCGATTACCTTGAGTCCCTATATTGGGCAGGATTTGGCGGCAAGGTTTTTGATGTATCCCGACAAGGCGATTTTTGTAAGTTGCTATTCATCAAATACGACTGCTCAAGCTTTTCAAGAATACCCCAACCGCGAGCAGCCTTTGTATCTAAATGTGGTGCAAAATTGCCAATCTTGGGCGGGGCTGGATAGTTTAGCCCTAGAGATTGGGGCGGCAAATCCTGATGCTTTGGCAAAAGTGCGATCGCTAGCTCCTGAGCGCTTAATCTTCGCAAGAAGTATTTGGGCAAATAGTCAAGGTAGTGGTCAGAGAATAGAAAACCTGTCAGCAATTCTCAATGCTGGACTAGATGCCAATGGTGGCGGGTTAATTTTGCCTGTGAATCAGGATGCGTTAGCGATCGGTGAACCAGCGCAATTAGTGCGATCGCTACGGGATGAAGTTAATATTGCGATCGCAGCAACCCCTCATGATCGCCCTACCTGCGATTTGTGGATGCCAAATGTTTGTTTGCTCGATCAAGCAGGACATCCCAAGGCAAATCTGATCTTGCAATTATTTGATATTGGCTGCATTACCTTTGAAGAAACCGTGCAAGCCTCTGGTCAGATTTTCCCTTACTACATCGATTTACGACGGATTATCTCCAATCCGCAAGTATTTGAAGCCGTAATTGGTACTTATGCCGAGATCTTGCAAAATCTTAAGTTCGATCGCATCGCAGGGATTCCTTACGGCTCTTTGCCCACAGCTTCAGGTTTAGCATTGCGTTTAAATTTCCCCTTGATTTTCCCGCGCAAGGAGGTGAAGGCTTATGGAGCCAGACGCTTGATCGAGGGGCATTATGAGGCAGGGGAAACCATTGTCGTTGTCGATGACATTTTGATTTCTGGCAAGAGTGCGATCGAGGGAGCCGAAAAAATCGAAAGCTGTGGATTAAAGGTGCGTGATATCGTCGTATTTATCGATCATCAGTCGGGAGTATGTGATCGCATCCAAGAAAGTGGATATTCACCCCACGCGGTGTTAAAAATCTCGGAAATAAATGAGACACTATACCAAGCAGGGCGTATAACTGAGAAACAATTTCTTGCTTTATCGCATTCTTAAATACCGTGAGAGTGAGTTTGTCTACGACAAACTCACTCTCACAATCCATCCTTACAGGTTATTTAGAGTTACGCATGTTCAAAAGAATCAGTCTATTACTTGTTTCTGCGGCTGTTGCCACGTTTGCGCCGATCGCCAATCCTACACTTGCGGCGCAAGCATCTAAACCCGCACCCGCTGAGCTGGAAAATGTCGTATTTGCACTGGACAAAGCGGCTAATAAGCAAGATCTTGAAACGGTAATGAAGTATTACGCGCCGACTTTTAATCATGCTGATGGACTAGATCGCGATCGCTACAAGCAGGTATTGAGCCAACTCTGGCAACGGTATAAAAATATTACCTATCGCACTGAAATCTCAAAATGGGAAAAACAAGGCGACTTGATTACTGCGGAAACGGTAACGATGATTCAGGGGACACGTGGAGCCGAGAATGATAACTTCAAATTGGATGCAAGATTGATTTCCACCCAGACTTACAAAAGCGTCAATGGTCAGCTACAAGTTGTATCGCAAAAAGTTTTATCAGAGCAGTCTTCGTTGAGTACTGGTGATGCGCCGCCTCCTGTTAAGCTCAAAATCCCTGAACTAATTGGCGTGGGTCGTCAATATGTTCTTGATGCGATCGTGACGGAGCCACTTGGCACAAGCTTATTACTAGGTGCTGCGATCGAAGAACCCGTAGAAGCTAAAAACTATTTGAATGAAAATATGATCGATCTGCGCCCTTTACGTGCGGGTGGGCTATTCAAGATTGGTCAAGCTCCTTTTGCATCAGGCGATCGCTGGATATCTGTGGTGTTGGTGCGCGAGTCGGGCATTACGATCACTAGCCAACGCTTGCGAGTCAGCAAAGATTTTACAGGCAATCAATATACGCCTCTACCTGAGCCAGATACGACTCCGAGTCGCGTTCGCCCACAACCTAATAGCGATCAAACTCTCTAACAAAAAAGCACCCTTCGGGTGCTTTTTTTGTTAACTGACGACAACTAATTCCCAAATCGATGCAGGTGTTACACCAAAAGCGTTAGGGGTTAAAGCTAAAAGTAAACCAATGCTCATTCCCCAAGCACTAATTTTCCAATCTAAGTATTTGTGGCGCATGGTACAGATTTTAGTTCTGGGTTTTTAATTTTGCCTAGCTACTTAGATGTTCTTAACAAACTCTTTGTTCCTTTACTCTATCCAACACTTTAATTCACTGTAAAAGGCTTGCTCCTAATCCTATGGAACCTATTCGCATCTCTTACTTCTCTGATGTTCTCTGTATTTGGGCATATCTTGCCCAGATTCGCCTTGATCAACTAGCTGCTAACTTTCCTGAACAAGTGGCGATAGATTATCACTTTGTCTCGATCTTTGGGAATGCTCATGAAAAGTTAGAAACTCGTTGGCGAGACAAGGGCGGGTTACGAGGCTACAGCAGCCATGTGCATGAGGTTGCCAAAAAGTTCGATCACATCGCTGTTCATCCTGACATTTGGGCGATCGCAACGCCAACTTCATCGATGTCCTGTCATTTGTTTCTTCATGCGATTCAACTATTAGAAATCAAAGGAATCGTGCCAAAGTCTGAAAAAGTTTTTGAAAGGTCAATTTGGGCTTTTCGGGCTGCCTTTTTTACGAAGCTAGAGGATATTAGCGATCGCAAAGTCCAATTTGCGATCGCTAAAAAATTGGGACTAAAAAGTAAAGTAATCCAAGCTCAAATCGATAGCGGTGAGGCTTATGCGTTGCTGTCTAAGGATTTTGATTTGGTAAAAGAGCATACAGTATCAGTTAGCCCGACCCTAATTTTTAATGAGGGTCGGCAGCGGCTGAATGGAAATGTCGGTTATCGGGTGATTGAGGCGAATATTCGGGAGTTGTTGCACAATCCTGCTGATGAGAATTCTTGGTGTTAGAACGCACATTCCGCTCGTAATTGAAGGGAGAAAACAATTACTCCCTTCCCAGTGAATAATTAGTGTAAAGGCCTTACACGAAATAATTGCTCCCAAAAATGTGGCGGCGAGTCAACGACGACGACATCCTGCCCTTGGCTGA
>JAYUSC010000713.1:0-5969 GCA_043755885.1 Pseudanabaena sp.
TGGTATTCGCACCTTTGCTGTGGGTGATATTGGTGAGGCGATCGCTACTGTCGTAGATGTGATTTGTCTCTGCGACTAGATTTGTACCTGTGATGTCTGCATATCGCTTCTTGTTTGTGACTTGGCTAATTGCATTGTAGGCATAGTCCACTCGCTTATTGACCTGAGCATTCATAGTCAAGCGATTCAACGCGCCAAATGTTTTTTTATCCAAGCGCTTAAATCAGCAGATGTTTGCAAGTCAAAGATTGCTTCGGCTAAATCTTCTAGCTGTGCGACAGATAATTTTGAAATCTTAGATTTTATGCTTGGAGATATTTTGCCGAATTTGCGGGTTAGTTGGCGCTGTAGCATTGCAGACTGACCTTTTACCAAACCACGTTGTTCGCCAATTTGCAAACCGCGTTGTTCGCCAATTTGCAAACCCTCTTGCTTGCCAATTTGTAAACCCTCTTGTTTGCCCTCTAGCATGGCATCTTGATAGACGCGGGTTTTCTTTAGATCGCTATGTGTAAACATGGCTTCAACCTCTTGACGACTTAGTTTTGGGAATTTGTATACTAGTACCGCTTCTATAAATTCTACTATGTTATCTCTCAGTTCGGTGTTTGTTTCTTGTTCGATTTTTTCGGCAAGATTTCTTGCTAGTTTTGGTGCTTTTTTCTCTGAGGCTAAGATTAGCTGAATAATTTCGATACCATGTGAATTTGTTTCTTGCCGCAAATCTTCTAGATATACGCGCTTAATTCGCCCCAAAGTAATTAGTTCTTGGCAGAATTTGTCAGGTGCGGGTTCACAGTTGTGTCTGGCGAAGATGGCTACGGCTTGCCAGTCTTGGATGGGGCGATATTGATTGAGATACAGGAAGATTTCGGCTAGAAATTCAGAGTAAAAGTTTTCTTTGGGTTGAAATTGGACTTCTGCTAAGAATATTGGTTTGTCGTTGGCGCTGGGCATGAAGATGCCGTCAAATCGAAATGCTTTTTCTTTGATCTCGACTGAGCTAAATTTGTATCCTTCTGCTTCTGCGATCGGGCAATCGCTTAGCTCGAATAGTAGGGTGTGGAAGGATTGGAAGAGTTGATAAAAGATGGTATCCGTTCGCATAGGGTTTCAGTTTAGCATGGTGGCTAACCATAGTGAATAGGCGGTGTGTTAGCTTTCGTTTATCCGCTACAAAATTATGCGATCGGGCTTACTTAACAATTCCATAATCTTCTTTTAAAAGCTTAAGCCAATCAAGACCAGCTTCGGCAGTATTTGGATCATCTGATGCTGCCCATCTTTTAAAAAATGGTACTGGACTCTTAGCTTTTAAAAGCTTTTTGAGTTCTTTTTTGGTTCGTTTCCACATTAGTTCTGATTCCGCCCATAAGAGCATCTTTTTTAATTTTCTCTTGTTTGGTTTTTCTGCTAGGTCTGATTCAGATAGTTTTGTGAGAAAAGGTAATAGACTTGTATCTTTGAGAAGCCTTGTTAGTTCTTTCCCACTTGCTCTTCCAACTAATTCTCGAACTGACTTATACCTGCCAACGACGATTAGCTCATAAAGTGTTTGACTAATCTCATATGTTTCTTGGAAATTGAGTTTCATCGGTTCTCTATCTAATTTTTCAGGGGCTTCTATCAAAATATCTAATAAAGGTTCTAGTGCATCTGCTCCCAAAGATTTCAGACAATAAATAACTCTACATGCTGATTCAGAATAATCATCAATAAACAATCTAGCCAAGACATTGGCAATTTTACACCACTCATCATCAAACAAGTATATTGATAAATATTTTTCTGGAATATCACCATACACTTTCACCCTTCTGCCAAAAGATTGACAAGCATATTGTAGGTTACAAATACTCTCAATAAGTAATAAACCTTGTTCTCTTACTCTTTCGTCCTTAGATTTTGCAATTTCCAAAATTTCCTCGACTAATGGCTGCATAATTTATTCCTCATAGATCTCTAAGATTGTATCCTTTGTTGTTTTCAATTTCAATTCTGAAATCACCTGTATTTTTAATTCTCTCTTTACTTACGCCTGTTCTAGAGTTTATTCCTTTTTTATCGTTTTTATCCCATTGATAAGTTTTAAAAGTTCCACTAGCTACAGTTCCACCACCCGCTTGTACCTTATATACAAAATCAATCATTGTTGAAACACCATTTCTGACTGCAATTTCATGCTCCTTAGGAAATGGAAACCCGCTCGCCTGATTTTCGGAATAAAGTTCCAAGAATGCATTCACTATTTGACCAACTCTTACCCCACGGTTTGAACTGTTCAAAATTCTTTTTTGCATAGTCCCCTCTCCTTCTGGTTTCAAGGCATCCTGAAATTGAGCTGTCATCCTATTGATTCCTTTCTTGTCATCCGTAGGACAGAATGGATAATAAGGTTCATCACGGCGGAATGGATCAGGCAGAGGTACTGGTATTGGTGTTGGTCTAGGACTCGGAGAAGGTGTAGGGGATGGATTTCTTTTGCTTAATGCTTGAGGATTAGAAGGAAAATTAGGTGCATCAGCAGGTTGAGGGAAGATTAAGTCGAATATAAGTAAAACTGGCGCGAATAATATACCTAGAGGAGTAGGACTGGGGGGTGGAACGAATAAACCTGAAGGATCACTGTATCTAATCGGAGAATTAAACACATAGCGATAGAGATTAGAATCACCACCTGCAAAACTAATCGGATCTTCAGAGATAAACTTCCCAGTAAAGGAATCCAAATATCTAGCACGGTTATACTGCAACCCAGACTCAGCATCCAACTCCCGCGCCGTATAACCATATCTAAACACCACCGAAGAATTCGTCTGACTAGTAACCCCACCAAAAGCATCATAAACAACATGATTCAACACCGTACCAGAATTATCAACCACATCCCTAACACTACCAAGATGGTCAGCTAAAGCCCAGAGAACATTGCCATTACTCTCATCCGCCTCAATCTGGTCAACACCATCGCCAAACAGATATCGATGATTGACATTCCCATTCTCATCAAATACTAAACCAATATTCTGATTAGAACCATAGACATAGCGCTCAGTCACAGCAGCTTGAACACCCGCACCATCCACATCAACCGTCTTCGCAATACGCTGATTGTAAACATCATAGGTGTATTGAGCAGACCTGATGACATCTCCATTGACATCTTTAACGACAATACCAGTCAATCTATCCCTGATATCCCAACTATATTCCGTAACCTCATCAGTAGACTTATCAGTGCGCTTAGTTCTATTGCCCACAATGTCATACTCATAGCGATATTTATCGTCCTCCAATAATTGATTATTTACACCCGTGACATAGCCAGAGTTAGTGCGATTACCATTACTGTCATAGGTATAACTCTCATCGGCTTGGAAATCATAATCCGCACCAGTCAGTTGATTAGTATTGTCATAGGTATAGGTCGAACTACCATCAGTACCAGTGATACTTGTAATCTTGCTACCCGCGTCATAGGTTTGCGCGTAGGATGAGATGGTATTCGCTCCTTTGCTGTGGGTGATATTGGTGAGGCGATTGATGTTGTCGTAGATGTGACTTGTCTCTGCGACTAGATTATTGTCACTGTATCGCTTTTTATTCGTGACTTGGCTAATCGCATTGTATGCATAGTCCACTCGCTTATTGCCTTGGGTGTTAACAGTCAAGCGATTTAATGCATCATATTCATGGGTAGTTGCTATGCTGAGATTGCTATTGATTGTGTTTGCGATCGATAACACATTGCCCACATTGTCATAGCTGTAACTTGCGATCGTGGTCGGCACATTGGCAGTACCCTGATTGCTGCTATTGGTCAGCCTTCTACCATCTAGGTCATAGGTATAACTGTAGGTGCTGTCTGGATCGGTGATTTGGGTGAGTTCGCCTGCGGCGTTGTATGTATTGACTATATTGCGGGTGACATTGCCCTCTTTGCTCAGTCCCAATAAATATTTATCTTTCTAGCATCTTCAAGAATTTCTTTCCCTCTCTTTTCCCCATAAATATGGATTAATATTCATCTTTCTAGCATCTTCAAGAATTTCTTTCCCTCTCTTTTCTCCATAAATGTGAATTATTGTCTTTGGAACCCAATCCATGCCTTTTCCCACAGGCTCTCCACTATCTACAGAATATATGGGATGAGACCACATGTCGTAAAAAAGGTAATAGACACATTGATCTATTTCAGGATAACCTTTACGAATATTGTCAATAAAGCTCGTGGGACCACCTATAAGACCGATTCCATCGATATCAAATGATATTCCCCAATTTCCTTGAAGAGAGCAGATAGCTCGATACGAATCGTATATATCGGGGAGAGGTTGGTCTGAGCCAAGAGTATACTTGAAGCAACATTCTTCTAAGGTATCGATCTCAAAGATTTCTGTATCACCAAGATCCAATATCGCACGAAAAAGAGCATTCCAGAACATTGGATTGTCAGCGTAAGAATTTTGAGTATGAGCAAATACGAATAGACGAGACTCAATAGTATCTTGAAAAGGGAATTCGGTAGGACCACTGTAAGAAAAAATGCAGTCTTTGAATACTTTCATTAATGCTGGTTTAATATGTTTCAAATACTCTTCTTCTGATATCACTGATCTTAATATCATATATTATTACCTAATTATAAGCTTCGCTTGGAAATGGAAATCGAGAAGGTAAGAGCCACGGTATATTATCAGGAAGACGGATTTGGGGTAAATTCCAGCTAGGAGGTTCTTCTGGTTTAAAGTAAGTACCTAATATAATATTTCTTACTTTCGTATTAGCTATTTGTCTCTGAACCTGATCAGTTAGGACTGGAGCAAAGTATACACATTCTTTGGGATCTTTATCCCTCTTAGCAAATCCGAACTTGACCTCAGTTACGTGCTGAAAATATGGAGTGTCGTGTCTATTACCTCTGTCATCTCTCTGTAACTCAATTGTTGGAACCTTAAACCCATTCACCTCAGATGTTGAATAAGAACGAAGCACTCCTTTCCCTGCATAGTCTTTATAAACATCCCTTAGATTTTGATAAACCAATGTACCACCTACTGGTTCATTTTTGGGATACAGAACGCGTTCAGGAATAATAATCGCTGCAAACCAAGCGGAAGCAAGTGCATATGCGGAACTTAAATCTGGAGATTGCAAAAAGTATACACGGGTCCCTTTAGAAAGGCTTTCCTGCGAACTCGTGAAGAGAGCATATAATTCCCTTGACTGAAGCCCATCAGGATCAGTGTATCTAATAGGTGAATTAAACACATAACGATAAAGATTAGAATCACCAGCTTGGAAACCAATAGGGTCTTCACTAATAAACCTACCAGTAAACGAATCCAAATATCTAGCGCGATTATATTGCAAACCACTCTCAGCATCCAACTCTCTCGCCGTATAACCATACCTAAACACCACCGACTCATCAGTCTGACTAGTGACCCCACCAAACGCATCATAAACAATATGATTCAGCACCGTACCCGCATTATCAACCACATCCCTAACATTACCAAGATGGTCAGCTAAAGCCCAAAGAACATTACCATTACTCTCATCCGCCTCAATCTGGTCAACACCATTACCAAACAAATACCGATGATTGAGGTTGCCATTTTCATCAAACACTAAACCAATATTCTGGTCACGACCATAGACATACCGCTCAGTCGTCGCCACTGCTGCACCATCTCCATCAGCATCAACCGTCTTCGCAATGCGCTGATTGTAAACATCATATTTGTATTCAGCAGACTTGATGATATCTCCATTGACATCTTTAACAGTGATACCAGTCAATCTATCCCTGATATCCCAACTATATTCTGTAACCTCATCAGTGGATTTATCAATACGCTTGGTTCTATCCCACATTCCGCTCTTATTTTACTGAAAAAAATATTTAGAAAGCTAATCCTTACACAGCAAGTATTTTGGGCTTTACTCCTAAAAGAATCGCTATC
>JAYUSC010000714.1:0-2573 GCA_043755885.1 Pseudanabaena sp.
GGCGGTACAGGTTTTGGGGGTTTATATTTAATTGCGCCTAGTTACTTAATCTACACTTTTGAGCATTCTTTTGATACCGTTCCGATAACAAATAAAGACGGGCAAAGCCCGTCTTTATTTGTTATTTATGAGCCAGCCCGATCGCTTGGTGAATATTATCTAAGCCATGCGCTTCTAACTTGGCAACTAAACCTTGCAAGATCTGCTTAACGATCATTGGACCCTCATAGATTAAGCCCGTATAAACCTGCACGATCGCAGCACCAGCCGTAATTTTTTGCCAAGCGTCCTCCGCTGTGAAAATACCACCCACACCGATGATCGGTAAACTACCCTGTGTGGTTTGCCAAATTAGGTTGATTACTTCCAAAGAGCGATCGTGAACAGGTTTACCACTAATTCCACCTGCTTCCTCAGTAACAGGTTTTCCCGTGATCGACAAATGCGTAGTTGTTAAATTTTGCCGTGAAATCGTGGTGTTTGTGGCGATAATTCCTGCTGCACCATAGGCTTGACTCGCTTTGACTACCTGAATAATATCGGCATCATTTAAGTCTGGCGCAATTTTTACTAAAATCGGTTTGTTCGCTGTATTAATCGGATTTAGCTCCGCCAGAATCGCACATAGCTGATCAGTTGCTTGCAGATCGCGTAAATTGGGCGTATTCGGTGAACTGACATTAACCACAAAATAATCGCCAAAATCGTATAGCGATCGCAAACTTTCGGCATAGTCAAATTTTGCATCAGCGATCTCGGTGATTTTGGATTTGCCAAGATTAATACCAAGGGGAATATTTAACTTATGGGCTTGCAAATAATTTTTGAGATCAGTCGCCGTTGCTGCTGCACCGCGATTATTAAAACCCATGCGGTTTAAAACTGCGCGATCGCTGGGCAGCCGAAATAAACGTGGCTGCGGATTGCCAGACTGCGCGTGAGCTGTAATTGTCCCCACTTCCGCAAATCCAAATCCCAGATATTCCCATGCGCCGATCGCTTCCGCATTTTTATCAAAACCGGCCGCTAAGCCAACAGGATTCTCAAATTTGAGGTTCCATAGGGTTTGTGATAGCCGTGAATCGCTATAGTAAAATGTAGACTTGGCAATCGCTTGCAGGATTGAGGACTCACTAATGCGACGACAAGTTGCGATCGCCAAATGATGAGCAGCTTCAGGATCGAGTGAAAATAACAGGGGACGCACCCCATATTGATAGGCAACACTTAACATAAGTTTAGTTTATTTGGCGGTTTGACTTTGGACAACCGCCCACAGTCAGGAATTAAGGAGTACATTTCCCAATGATATGGCAACTATTGACAGCACCCCTCGATGGACTGGTCTGGATCGCAGAACAGATCGAAGAAAGGGCGACTACTGAATTAGAAAAAACCGAAAATCTTCAAAAACGGCTCACTACTTTACAGCTAAAGTTCGATCTTGGTGATATTAGTGAAGAAGATTTCACGGCTCAAGAACAAGAAATTTTAGAGGCTATGGAAGCGGAAATAAATGAACAAGCAGAATAAATTAGGGCGCGTTGCGCTCCAGTTTATTCTGGAGAGAAATGGTACAACCTAATGGAAATCAGTGAACTAATTAATAGCTACGATGAAGGTCGTCGCAGCTTTGCGGGAGTCAATCTCAGCAAAACTGATATGAACGGCATTGACCTCAGTCATACTGACCTCAGTGGGGCAAATCTAAGTGGATCTAGTCTCTATGGCGCAAACTTAAGCAATAGCAAACTCAATGGAGCCGACCTTAATAGTGCAAAGCTATATCGGGCTAATCTTGTCGGCGCTAATTTTAGTGGTGCAGATTTAGGTGATGCTGATCTTAGTGAAGCTAATTTAAGTGATGCGAAGCTTTACGGGGTAAATTTGTGTGGCGCAATTTTGAACAAGGCTAAATTGCCTCGAGCCAAACTTACTGGCGCAAATATGGCTAAGGCAAAGCTGAATCGGGCGGATCTTAGTGAGGCGATTCTCAGGGATGCAAGGTTGTTTGGCGCAAGTCTGATTGAGTCGATGCTGCAACGCGCTGATCTTAGCCGAGCGAGTCTTAATGGCGCAAATTTGAATAAAGCGATGCTATGTGAGGTTGATCTGACCTTTGCGAGTTTGTACGGAGCTAGTCTCTGTGATGCGGATTTGAGCGAAGCCGATCTCACCAGTGCCAATCTCCAAGGCTCTGATCTAACTCGTGTGAATTTTTATAAGGCCAACTTAAGTAAATCGAAAATGGCAGATGCTTTCACTGAGGGGATGATCACCCAAGAGGCAAACTTAGCAGGTATTGTTTGGTCATAGGATCAAGACAAGCGCCTTCGGCGCTTGTCTTGATTATCTATGGCCGTAGGCTTGCCATGCCAAATTGACTAGTGAATTAAATATCGCCGCCGCCGCGATCGCATTACCTTTACGACCATCGACGCGAATATGGGGAATTAATGAATCATTTAAACGAGACTTGATCACATCAGTATCAATAAAACCAGCAGGAGTGCCGATTACCAGCGCGGGCTTGACATCCTCCATCTCGATCAGATCCACCAGAGTTGCTAATG
>JAYUSC010000715.1:0-2569 GCA_043755885.1 Pseudanabaena sp.
GACCCATTTTATCTTGTTTCCTTGTACCTGACTAGCTCTTGTTTGTGCTAAAACTGCTTCTCTGTCATGTTTTTTGCTTTATTCAGCAAGCCCTAACTACTTTAGTCATACGGGGCGGAATGGTTCAAGCATGGCGGATCGAGCCAAGGGGAATGGCTATAAATA
This sequence comes from Pseudanabaena sp., assembly GCA_043755885.1. Taxonomy (GTDB): domain Bacteria; phylum Cyanobacteriota; class Cyanobacteriia; order Pseudanabaenales; family Pseudanabaenaceae; genus Pseudanabaena. The sequence goes on from JAYUSC010000715.1 coordinate 166, forward strand.
TTTTGCTTTAGGCGAAAATATTGCTGCTGGTAAAGCTACGCCTGAAGGGACAATGCGGCAATGGATGAATAGTTCTGGACATCGTGACAATATTCTCAATAGCAAATTTACAGAGATTGGCTTTGGCTATGAGAATGCACCAAACTCCCGCTATCGACATTATTGGGTACAGGTGTTTGGTACGCCCCAGCGCTAGATTAGAATAAAAAAGCTCGCGATGCGAGCTTTTTTATTTGTTGAAAATTCATGATCGATCGCAAATATATTCCCAAATATATTCTTTTCCATAAACCCTATGGTGTTCTCAGTCAGTTTACTGATGACAGCCCGTCGCCACGCCCCACTTTAAAAGAATATATTGATATTCCTGAAGTTTATTCCGTCGGTCGATTAGATTTTGACAGTGAAGGATTATTACTGCTAACTAATGATGGACAGTTAAAGCATCGCTTGATTGATCCGCAATTTGAGCATTCACGAACTTATTGGGTACAGGTAGAAAGAATTCCCACGGAAGAGGCTTTGCAGCAGTTACGCGATGGAGTTACGATCCAAGGATATCGAACTAAACCTGCGATCGCAAAGTTATTAGATACTGAGCCAGATTTACCAGAACGCGAGCCGCCTATTCGTTTTCGCGCCACTATTCCCACGGCTTGGCTGGAACTGAAATTAACCGAAGGAAAAAATCGTCAAGTGAGGAAAATGACCGCCGCAGTTGGGTTTCCGACTTTGCGACTAGTGCGGGTGGCGATCGCCCATTTAAGCTTGGCAGATCTGCCTGTCGGACAATGGCGAAATTTGACGCAATCAGAGTTACAAGAACTCCGCCTGAAAGTAATCCCGCGCCGCCTGAGATAGCGTGGTCATCAGTTCTGTGGTTAAGTCTTTATGGTGATTCCACGCAAGTTCTTGGTAACCAACAATCGGAACTTCGGCTTGAAATAGCTCTGTTAGCAACTTGTAATTTGGATTGATCGAGATTGATCCATGCTGCAAAACTGAATTATGTCGATAGACCTGAGCGCTACCGATCAGTTTACGTCCATCACCAACTACTAAATCCGCATTGGTTGCCGTAGAGAAACAACTAGGATTGTGAATATAGCCGCGCCCCGCCTTGCCATAGCTTAGGTCAACTCCCAAATTGGAGAGTCCTTGGATTAGAAATCCGCTGATATATTCATAGATCTCACGGTGCGATCGCTTTCTGCCAAAGGTATTATCTTCAAACTCACCAACTTGCTCCCCACTAATATCGGCACTGGTAATTAATGCGTAAGTAAGCTCGCCTTGGTGCAGCACAGCACGTCCCCCACTTGGACGGCGCACGATGTCGAGATTATGCTTTTGGGCGATCGCATTCCAGCGAATAGGATATTGCTTTTGATGAAAACCTAAAGAAATCGCAGGTGGTGTCCAGCGATAAAATCTTAAAATCGAGGGTGATTGTGGATCTTGACTATGGCGATCGAGCAGAGAGTTATCAAGAGCCATTTGCAACTTTCCCGATATCTCGGAATAAGGAAGAAGCTCCCACAGATTGTTCATGAATTTATAAAAATGACAAGAAAGCACATTTTGTGTGCTTTCTTAATAAAACAAGATATATATCTAAGCGCCAAAATTTTCTTTTAATACTTCGTCATTGTCATCTGCGATCGCAGCGACAATCGTGATGATCCGCGAGATTTCCGCAGGTGAAAGATCCTCGACCGAGCGAGAACATAACACTAGCACTTGATCATTCTGGAGAGCGTACCGAGCTTCAAAGGTATCGGCAGCATTTTTTTCTAAAAGCCAGCGAGTCATCTTAGCTTCGTCTTTAAATGGTGCGGCAAGCACTGTCGAAAAAACGGTGAAGGTGTCAGTAGGCTCAGTTCCAGTAATGTTGATAACTACTTCTACAGTGCCGTATTGAAATTTCCACGTATCCTCGGTCTGGTTTTCAAGAGCCGAATTATCAGCATCCATACTGGCGATGACAGTTTGGATCGTTTGCACAATGTGATCGGTCGGTGGTGCAAAACTAGATTCTGCTTCTACAGGAGTTGTTGGCGATTCTGTTGTGAAGGTCATAGTTAAATATCTAGTTACTATCTGCCAATAGTGTATAGCAAACGTCAATGTTTTTCATAAAACACTTCGTCCTAAGGATCGCAATTCAAAAACCAATATTGATGAGGCGGGCTTCGCCCGCCCCATCAATATTGGTTTTTATTTAATTTGCGATCTTTAGTAACGCGAATCGTAGAAACTTAACCTGCCATAACCAAGAAATTGCGAATTTGGGCGATCGCCTTGGGGAAATGCGGTCACCCCAAACAGATAAACGCCATCGTAACGAGGATTGCGAACAGGGCGGATTGCAACTACGAGCTGACTGTTAAGTTGATTATTCGCA
>JAYUSC010000716.1:0-2567 GCA_043755885.1 Pseudanabaena sp.
CCCAACACCCGATCCCCTAAATCTCAACATCAAACAGCGATCGCAAATCTCCCCACGTCAAACTGCGATCGCAACTCAACACCCATAAATGCGATCGCAAATTCTCTCAACATCAAACTGCGATCGCACCCTCACCACCCACAAAACCCGATCGCCTAAATCTCAATATCAAACAGCGATCGCCCCCCAACACCCGATCGCTCACTCACTTAACACCAGCCAGCGCTCGCCTAAATCTCAAAATTAAACAGCGATCGCAAAACTATAAATCAGTAAATTTCAATTCCGTACTTCTTTTGGTTAAATTTGCCATATTCAACGCCGAAAATCGCTTAAAAAGTTGGTAAGATACGAATTAGTTTAAATAGACAACAATATTTCGTGAAACTGATATCCGCTATCATTTTATGGCTGATTAATAAAATCACCATCATTATTTCTTTCATTGCTGTGTTGACAATCCTATTTACTGCCAATGATTCTCTCAGTCCATTAGGTCAGAATTTATGGGATCAATTTTCGGGAAAAGATACGCAGGAAGTTGTTAATAGACTGGGTAGTGATATCAATAAATTAAAGGACGAGATTGGGCAGCTTTCAACTAATACAACACCGCAAATCAAAGAAGAGATAGATCGCCGTAAGCAGGAAATAGATCTCCAAATCAAAATCAAATGTGAGTCTGGTCTTCAATGGTATGATTGGTTAAATCCGAGTAAGCACTTTGAAAAAAATCTAGCTTGTGAAGCAGAGAAAAAACAAAAAGAAATATATCAACGAATAGAAAATGATTACCTTGAACGAGAGAAGCAACTGGGAGAGCTTAATAAACAACTGGGGCAAAAGTTTATCCAACTTAAAGATTTGGAGCAAAAATTGGGTGGAGTATGGAAATTATTGGTAGTAAATTTTCAAGAAAATTGGACAAATATCTTTTACATTATTCTTCTTTTCCTATTCGCTAATCCTCTGTGGAAAGTCTTTTGCTTTTATGTAGTTGCTCCTTTCGCGGATAAGACTCCTCCTATTCAATTAACTAATCACCTAACTGATGGCAACATTGTCCATAAAGAAGCAGAGAAGACAGTCAATATTAAGGTTGATAGGCTTAATCCTCTATATGTACGAATGGATTATATGAATCAATATGATCGTAATCTAACTAAACGAACAAGATTATTTTGGAGATGGTCTGCGCCATTCATCAGTTATGCATCAGGATTATTTGAACTCACAGAATTTACCACTAGGAGTACAGTTGAAAATGGAACTGTTGTTTTATCTCCCAAAAAAGTGAGTGATTATATTACTGAAATAGAATTACAACAACATCACGGACTTGTCATTCATCCTGCTTATATCGTAGGAATCTCTGGAGATATACAAGTAAAAACTCAATGGGTATGGAGTTTTCATAGTTGGTTAACAGGTCAACATCGGTACATTATTTTTTATGGGACAGGAAAGCTCTATTTAGAAGGAAGCGGAGGAATATATGTCATGGAGTCAGCTCCAGCAAAAACGAGTGTTGAAAGTCATTTATTGATAGGTTTTGATAGCCGATTAGGATATTCAACTATCCGTACAGAGACATTTTGGCCGTATTTTCGCAACAAAGTTTCGTTAATTGACAATCAATTTTCTGGAAAAGGAGTGTTCCTACGACAAGCCGTTGCCACTGTAAAAGTACTTACTCCAATGGAAAAGAATTTTCAGTTTATTAGTAATCTTACTAGCATAATCGGAAAGTTTTTTGGCTTTTAAATTATGCTGTGAATGGTTCTGACATTCAATAATCAAGAAAATGGACTACATCATGATTCATTATCTTCTAAATCGATTGCCAGATCTGAAATTAAATCTTGTGTAACAGCATAAATATCTCGCTTATCACCTTCCTTCCGTCTTCCTACACCCACAATAATTACCACTACCTGATCTTGCTCAACTCGATAAATAATCCGATAACGCTGTCCCACAGCCCGAATACTACGATAGCCCGATAGTTCCTCAGATAGAGCCTTACCTTGCTTGTCTGGTTCATCCTTGAGCTTTTCAATCCTTGTCAAAATCACGCTCTGTTCGCGCCGATCTTTGATTGCAGTAAACAGTTTCTGCGCTTGACCAGAAAAAATAATTCTATATTCCATAGCAGTATTAGAAACCCAACTCTAATTTCAAGGCTTCTAAACTAATCGTCTGCCCTAAATCTGCTTGTCGAATACCTTCTCGCAAATCTGCCATAAACTCGCGATCGCTCAAAATCTCCATCGTTTCCACCAAGGAAGCAAATTGCTCCATACTCAAAGCAACAATTACAGGCTTACCATTTTGAGTAATAATCGCTGGATCTCTGAGATTTTTAGACAACGCTGGTAATTGTTCCTGTGCTTCAGCGATCGTCAAATAGTTAAGCATAGTGTTTTATCTAGGTTATTCAAATTATACGATATCCAGTCAATGCCCTCACCATGCACGAAAAACTGATACTCGAAGATGGCGATCGCCTATACTTGGTAATAAAAAATATCCGAAACTATGGACGATATCACGTTATCCCCCGCACC
>JAYUSC010000717.1:0-5937 GCA_043755885.1 Pseudanabaena sp.
TTCTGGGGTTTTATATTTAATTGCGTCTAGCTATTTATGTCTTTGGTGATTGCTATAATTAAGTTCGCAAACATTTTCAAAAATTTTAAGTAAGGGCAAATAATGGCGACTCCTCATAGGACAAAACAGGTAAATCTTCGTTTTCCTCTGCCTTTATTGAGCCAAATCAAAACACAAGCTGATGCGAAACAACAGGCGATCGCAGATTGGATTTTAGCGGTGGTCAGTCGTGAGTTTGAGCCAGAGCCAAGACAAGAGATATCACCAGAGCCAACTGCCTTCATTTTGCATCCTGATCTTTTGAAATATGTCGAGAGTTGCCTAGCCCCATTACATGCTCAAATTAGTGAGATAAAAATGCAACTGGGGGAGTCCAAAGCCTGATTGACAAAGGGAAATCTAGTCAGGCAAATGTATCTGTCCCCGATGAAACTAACTACAGCCAAGATGCTCATAGTCCTAGTGGTTTTAAGTCTTCGCCCAGCGCGAAGCCATTGTTTAACTCATTAGCAGGATTTGCGTTAGAAGTTGGCGATCGCTTAATAATTAATGGCGAGGAAGTCATCTTTAAAGGATGGGTTGATCAGTCTCAGACCGCGATCGAGGTGAAGGCGATCGCAAACGCTCAGACACTAGTCAGACAAATTCGTGCTAGAGAGATTAAAAGCTTTTCGCGATCGCAAGATGTCGGTGCAGAGTCCACTCCATCGCCAGAAACCTCTAATAACTATCGTGATCATGAAGATAGTGCAAAGTCATCAGCTCCTGAGTTTACCGATCAGCGTCATGAGCCTATTTGCGATCGCCAAAAATCTTCAGAATATGAAGATCATCCCGAAATAGCTATTGAACCCGAAGAAGTTATAGAACCGCCTCAAGAGCCTGAATACAACGCTTGGGAAGTATGGACATATCTAGAACGCCAACGGGTAAAGACTCTCAAACTGATCAACACATTTCAAGCAGAATGGGAAGCCAATCGATTTATTCGTGAAGCTGAGCGCAGCGCTCCTGCAAATCTGCGCGTTCATTACGAGATTCGTCCAGTTTGGTTAGACGAAGCTGAAATTATGAAATCGTATCAAAACGAGCAAAGTCCTCCTAAATCTCAGGATAGTCAAGCCGAGAGCGAGCAAGAAGATTATGCTGATGCGATCGATGTTGAAGTCATAATTTAGCTATCTTTTACTGTAAAATTTTTGAAGCAATATTTTTATTTAAACAAAAAATCATGGGCGAACTAGTTAATGCAATGGTCTTATCGATGGTATTGATTCCTGTCGGTATTGCCTTCGGATACTTCTTGCTAAAGCTACAAGGCGAAGAACAAGAAGAAGCCTAGTATTTATAGAATCAGCGCAAAGCGTCGATTTTAGTACAGAAATGTTTTCATACAAGAAAGCAGGTAACACTACGAGTTACCTGCTTTCTTGCTTTCAGTTCGGTAAACCACACTATAGCCATTGCAACCATTTCGGTTAAATTAGCACTCAGTCACCTAGAGTGCTAAACAACTCTAGACAAAGCCAAAAAATGCTAGTCAACTGAGTGAATAAAAATGGCAACAACGACATTAAACGTAACTACCGTAAAGCCTTTAGCAGATCGCGTATTTATCAAAGTAAGCGCTAAAGAAGAAAAAACCGCTGGTGGAATTTTCTTGCCTGAGACGGCCAAGGAAAAGCCCCAAGTCGGTGAAATTTCCGCTGTGGGACCCGGCAAACTCGATGATAAAGGCGAGCGCCAACCCCTCGAAGTCAAAATTGGAGACAAAGTTTTGTACTCCAAATATGCTGGCACTGATATCAAACTTGGCACAGATGAATATGTGCTACTAGCAGAAAAAGATATTTTAGCGATCGTTTCATAGTCTCTTTGTAGAGTGCAAATCACTCTACAAAATATTCACCAATCACCAACTTAAAAATACTATGGCTAAGAGAATAATTTATAACGAAGATGCACGTCGCGCCCTAGAGCGTGGTATGGACATCTTGGCTGAAGCCGTTGCTGTAACCCTTGGACCGAAGGGACGTAACGTAGTTCTTGAGAAGAAATTTGGTTCTCCTCAAATCGTTAATGATGGGGTCACCATCGCTAAAGAAATCGAACTAGAAGATAATGTCGAAAATACTGGCGTAGCTTTGATTCGTCAAGCTGCTTCTAAAACTAATGACGCTGCTGGCGATGGAACCACCACCGCGACAGTTTTGGCTCATGCCATGGTCAAAGAAGGTTTGCGTAACGTGGCGGCTGGTGCTAACTCGATCGCCCTCAAGCGCGGTATCGACAAAGCCACAGCCTTCTTGGTTGGTAAAATCAAAGAACATGCTAAGCCAATCGAAGACTCTAAGGCAATTGCCCAAGTTGGAACCATCTCGGCTGGTAACGACGAAGAAGTCGGCGCAATGATCGCTCAAGCGATGGATAAAGTCGGTAAAGAAGGTGTGATTTCCCTCGAAGAAGGTAAATCCATGTTCACCGAATTGGAAATTACTGAAGGTATGCGCTTTGAAAAGGGCTATATCTCTCCTTACTTCGTTACTGATACAGAGCGCATGGAAGCTTCTTTTGAAGAACCAGTTCTCTTGATCACCGATAAGAAGATTGCTCTAGTCCAAGAACTCGTGCCAGTTCTAGAGCAAGTCGCTCGCTCTGGTCGTCCTTTGATCATCATCGCCGAAGACATCGAAAAAGAAGCTTTGGCAACCCTCGTTGTCAACCGTCTACGTGGCGTTCTCAACGTTGCTGCAATCAAATCTCCTGGTTTTGGCGATCGCCGTAAAGCGATGCTTGAAGATTTGGCAACCCTCACAGGCGCTCAAGTGATCACCGAAGATGCAGGTTTGCGTCTTGATGCAGTTAAGCTCGATCAACTCGGCAAGGCTCGTCGCGTCATCATTACCAAAGACAGCACCACGATTGTTGCTGACGGAAATGAAGAAGCTGTGAAGACTCGCGTTGAGCAAATCCGTCGTCAAATCGAAGAAACCGAATCTTCCTATGACAAAGAGAAGCTGCAAGAGCGTTTGGCTAAGCTCTCTGGTGGCGTTGCTGTGATCAAGGTTGGCGCGGCAACTGAAACCGAAATGAAGGATCGTAAGCTCCGTCTTGAAGACGCGATCAACGCAACTAAGGCTGCTGTTGAAGAAGGTATCGTTCCTGGTGGTGGTACAACCTATGTTCACCTTGCTCCAGAATTATTCACTTGGGCAAATGCGAACCTCACTGGTGAAGAACTCACTGGCGCGATCATCGTCTCCAAATCATTGTCTGCTCCTGTGAAGCGCATTGCTCAAAATGCTGGCTTCAACGGTGCGGTAATCGCTGAGAATGTCCGTGAAAAAGACTTCAACATTGGCTTCAATGCGATGACTGGCGAATTTGAAGATATGTTCGTGGCTGGTATTGTTGATCCTGCTAAGGTAACTCGTTCGGCGTTGCAAAATGCCGCTTCGATCGCAGGCATGATCCTCACCACCGAATGTATTGTTGTTGATAAGCCTGAAGGTGCTGGCGCTGGTGGCGGCGGTGGCGCAATGGGCGCTGGCGGCGACTTCGATTATTAATCATCAGATTCGCTAAGCGAATCTTAATATCTAAAAGAAAAAGAGAGCGCTTTGCGCTCTCTTTTTCTTTTAGATATCGTTTTTGGGAAAATGTTTCAACGATGGATTAAAATGGAGCAGTTTTAACAACAAGCTAAGTGCCAATGCTAAAAAGACTCAAATGATTTTTGTTAGATTATAGACTTAATAATTCAAGAAACATAAAAATTTATGCCAAAGGTAATTGAGCGGATCGCAAAGTCATCTACAGAAATAGCAACTGATGTAAAGGAGACGCAAGTTGTACTCAATCTTTCTCTTTCTTTAGATTCACTTGTCGAAGTTATCACCAAATTGGGGCTTAGAGAATTAATTCAACTAAAGCGATCGCTAGATCGCCAAATTGATCATGCTCTTAAAAGCTATACAAGTGATGACGAGTTGATTTTGGATGAAATAAGAAATCATCGGATGATCTCGCAGGAAGTCAAGCCACTTACTGAAAATTCAGCAAAAGAAGAGATTATAGAAGATTTTCGGCAAGCTTGGCATGAGGCTATGACTGGACAGACTATCCCTGTGTCTCAATTGTGGGAAGAGATGGCTAATGTCTGAGCAATTTATTCAAGTCCAAGTTTCGCACAAAAAGATGTTCAGCCATTTGTCGAACAGTTGGCAAGGGGAGAGATTTTAGGCGATCGCATTGCTGGGATTGGCTATGAGGTTTTTAAGCTGCGAATACGAAATAGTAATACTAAAAAGGGGAAAGGTGGTGGTTATCGACTTATTTATTATCTAAAAACAGAAAATTTAGTTATTTTGCTGTCAATTTATTCAAAGTCTGAACAGGTTGATATCGCTGCTAATGAGATTAGGTCGATTATTGCCAAACATGATCAGCAGATAAATGGAGATGAGTAATCAAGTGAGAACTTTATGACTAAGAAGCAGAGATTGGAACTTACTTGGATTGGGAAGGATGTGCGCCCGAAGTTGGAACCCCGTATTTTGTTGGAAGATCCTGAACGGGCTTATACGGCTGCTGATCGGGTGAGCGATGATGATATTAATGACGGTTCTTTATGGATCACTTGATCGGTGTACGAATGTTCTGGAAATCGACAGACAATGATCAGTTGCGCTTAGAGTGGAACTGGCTGCAAAGCGGTGCTATTTTTATGGTAATTAGCAATGTTTTCATGCCAATTTTTATGTCAATACTGGCTTTGAGAGTTCTGATTTATCATGGGTGGAGAGCGATCGCAACACCAGTTAATCAGGCTTATTTCGGGTTGTCGTTATGGATGATTTTCACGACGATCATCGCTTTCAACCCAGCTACAGCCGCAGGAGGACTCGCTAATTTTTTGCCATATTTTCTTTTGGCGGCTATTACTAGCTACATCATTCGTACCCCTACTCAATTTATTCATGTTCTCTGGCTACTAGTGCTGAGTTCCATAATGGTAAGTGGATTTGGTCTGTTACAAGCTCTTCTTGATCGCCCCGATTTGATCTTTCCGAAAGTGATTTTTAATAGCTATCCGATCCCGATGGGATTTAGTCCCGATCGCCGCATTCAGTCATTTTTCGGACATTTCAATGAGACGGCTGCTTACTTGTTAATGATCTTACCGATCTCATTTCATTTTGCGCTTGGCAAAGTCAAAAGTATTACGAAATCTCAACAGGTGATTGCGGCTATAGCCCTAGCATTAGGAACTTGTGTGCTGATCTTGACTAGTTCGCGCAATGCTTGGGGGCTTGCTATATTAGGCGCTGTAGCATTAGCTCTTTACTACCGTCAATGGAAAATTGTCGCAGGATTTGGACTTGTTGTGAGCATCGTTGCATGGGGCATATTTGGGCAGAAATTTGGTTTGGGTGGCGAAGCGGTGCGATCGCTATTACCATCAGGATTTGTCAATCGCTTAGTTAGTAGTATTGATCCGCAATTAGGTGACTATGCATCCACGGCTGATCGCTTGAATGTTTGGCATTTTGCGCTCTCTCTAATCTCTCAACATCCGCTTCAAGGTTGGGGTTTACGCAATTTCCCGCTGGTGGCGCAGTCGGTCGGCTATGACTTGCGAGGGTTGCCCCATGAGCATAATTTATTTTTAGCGATCGCAGTTGGTTCTGGCATTCCTGCGCTGTTGGGATTTGTCGGCATCATCGGCTGGACAATCTGGACATCTCTCAAGTCTGCGATCGCAAAAGATACAGAAGGAATGATGGTCGTCGTTGTGATCAGCGTGATGCTTTTTTTGATGTCGGGGTGGTTGGACCTAGTACTCTATGAGCCACGTCTGAGTATGTTGTTATGGTTTTTGCTAGGCAGCATGTATGGATTAAAACCCAAATAAAAGAAGGCGGCGCAAAGCGCCGC
>JAYUSC010000718.1:0-2561 GCA_043755885.1 Pseudanabaena sp.
AACTATCTGACTAAAGTAGTCGCGGGCAAACTAATAGCGCGGATCATTCAAGAGGTGATCGAGACTTTTTTATGTTTGCCTAACGGGGACTTGAGCAACACTTTTTATGAACACCTATTGAAGAACACTTACTGTAGTTTGCCAATTAATCGAACTTTAGAAGTTGTTGACCAAAGATTGCAAGCTTGGTATAACCTTGGTCCCACAATTTATTCACCCTATCAATGTCCATATCTAGTTGATCAAACAGTGGCAGCAAAGCGCACATCCGCCGAGACTGTCCAAAAACTTGGTCGGCTTCTCAGAGGTTTTAACTTTTGTCAGCTAGGTGCATTATTAGGCAAAGATGCTCTGGCGATCGCCAAGCATCTTTGTCCTCTAATTAATGATGGATCAATCTCTTTAAAAGAACCTTTGACTCCTTTTAATCAGTTACCTCGGACTTATTCCCTAGTACCTGAAGAGGCAAGCAAAAAAAACGAAAAACTTTCGGCGACGGTTACTGAAGAAGAAGACAATGATGATGATATTTCGCAAATTGCTTTACAGCGACCAGTCAAAACATGGAAGATTGTTTGCATCGATGATAGTGAGTCGATGCTGAGCATCATCAACAGCTATTTAGGAAGTCAGGATTTTCAAGTTACCCTAATTCAAGACTCGATGAAAGCCTTGATGAAGATTAATTCTATCCGTCCCGATTTAATCTTGCTAGATATTGGAATGCCTAATGTTGATGGCTATCAACTTTGTGCGCTAATTCGTAAATCTTCGATTTTAAAAGACATTCCGATTGTAATGGTGACAGGCAATAAAGGATTAATTGATCGCGCACGCGCAAGGATCGCTGGGGCTACAGATTATTTAGTCAAACCCTTTGTCCAAGCTGATTTACTAAGAATGATTATGCGACATCTCATGTGAGAGTTTGTTATATAAACATGCAAAAAAAGATTGATTGGCCGCTTTGCAAGAGTTAAGCCAAACAAATCTAAAAACAGATTACTTTTGTATGGTATCTTTATGTTTTATTAAGAATTTCCAGTTTGGGCAAAATTTAGGATTAATGCAAAAAGCAAAATCTTATCTGCAAAAGCCATTAGTTAATAACGAACCAAGAAACAAGATTTAGGGATAACGCATTATGACGACAGTACTTGTAGTTGAGGATACTGCTTCTGAGCAGGATTTGATAGTTAGCTACTTAGTGGAAAGTGGTTACAACGTAATCAGTGCAACTAATGGACAAGAAGCCCTCAAAAAAATCGAAGGTAAGAAACCTGATGTCGTAGTTACCGATTTGGTGATGCCTGGGATGAGCGGATTAGAGCTATGCCGCAGCCTAAAAAAGAATGCTGAGACAAAAGATGTGCCGATTGTGGCTTGTACTTCTAAAAATCAAGAGCTGGATAAGTTATGGGGTATGAAACAAGGCATTGATGTCTACGTTACCAAGCCATTCTCCCGTGAAGATATCTTACGGGCTGTCCGTTCTGTCGTCTAGATCGCGAAGTTCTGACTGTCATGTTAAATCAGTTTTTATATAGTTAAGGAGATAAGAGATTGATTACAGTATTGGTAGTAGAAGATACGTCTTCGGAACGCGAATTAATTTGCGACTATTTACGACAGGGTGGATATTCTGTCGTCAGTGCTTGTGACGGTAAAGAAGGATTAGAAAAGTTTGCATCGGCTAAACCGAACATTGTCATTACCGATCTAGTCATGCCTGGCATGAGTGGATTGGAGTTATGTCGGGCTGTCAAAAAAAATGCAACCAGTAAAGTACCTGTAATTGCCTGTACTTCTAAAAATCAAGAACTTGATCGCCTATGGGGAATGAAGCAGGGTGTGGATGTTTATCTGACCAAGCCATTTACTAAAGAGGAGATTTTGCAAGCAGTGCGATCGCTAGGCGTAGGAGGGTGACATGATGGACTTGATGATCGAGTTGCAGGAGGAACAAGCTCAGGCGATCGCAGGCTTGCCCTATTTAAGCTTGCAGCTAGCTCCCGATGTGACTGTCGCTGTACAATTAAAATTTGTGCGCGAGACCTTGGTTTTAGCTACAGATCGCTTTACGCAAATGCCCAATGTGCATCCTTGTCTAATGGGGTTAGTTGAGCATCGCAGCAACGTTTTTTGGGTACTAGACTTACCTCAACTGTTAGGTTTTACGCCGATTGATTCGACTGCGATCGAGACACATATCGCCATCTTACAAATTGGTGGCACATTTATCGGTTTAGGTGTTTATCGGGTGGGGAGGGTGGTGCGACTCGCTGAGCCTGAGATCGTATTGCCACGAGAATCACCTAATGTTAAAACTCCATCTGAGCTTGTGCCTTTTCTGCGGGGGTGGGTCATCCAGTCAGAAGTGCTTAACGATAATCTCTATGTGTTAGATACCGAAGCGATCGCAAGTTATAACTTCAGCGTATAGCTCTAATTTTTTCCTGTTTCCTTTTAACTTTTTCCTTGATTTTTTTCCTTGAAAAGCGGAGTTTTTAAAAATGGTACTTGATTCACGTTCTCGCGTTGATAGCTCTGATGCAATCAAT
>JAYUSC010000719.1:0-2560 GCA_043755885.1 Pseudanabaena sp.
CGGGCAAAGCCCGCCCAAACAATTTTTGGTTTTAATAATGCGATAAAATGGCATAGGAGTTTAGCAACGCTTTGCGTTGCCAAACTCCTATAACGAATATGGAGCTTTTTATGAAACCCCTTGCGCTTTTGAGTGTCTCTGACAAAACAGGACTACTCGACCTTGCCCGTGAACTATCGACCACCTATAACTTTCAACTGATTAGTAGTGGTGGAACTGCCAAGGCACTCAAAGCGGCGGATCTTGAAGTTACCAAGGTTTCCGACTATACAGGCGCACCTGAGATTTTGGGTGGGAGAGTGAAAACCCTGCATCCGCGTATTCATGGTGGCATTCTCGCCAGACTTGAGCTGCCCGAACATCAACAAGACCTCGCTGATAACCAGATTCAACCAATTCGGATCGTGGTAGTTAATCTCTATCCATTTGCGGAAACGATCGCCAAGCCCAATGTCACCCTCGAAGATGCGATCGAGAATATCGATATTGGGGGGCCAACCATGATTCGCGCCTCGGCAAAAAATTATAGTCATGTCGCTGTATTGTCCAGTCCTAGCCAATATCCCGAATTTTTGGCGGAGCTGAAAGCGAATAATGGCAAAACGACCTTAGAATTTCGCAAAAAACTGGCGATCGCAGCTTTTCAACATACCCAGTCCTACGACAAGGCGATCGCCGATTATTTAGAAAAAGAACAAAAAGCAGCGCTGGGTTTACCCAATACGCTCTCTTCTTCCTATACTTTGCTATGCAATAATCCTAAGCCTTTGCGCTATGGCGAAAATCCGCATCAACCCGCCACATGGTATCAAGTTGGCGCAACGCCCAAAGGTTGGTCAGCCGCGCAACAACTCCAAGGAAAGGAACTCAGTTTTAATAACCTGCTCGATCTCGAAGCAGCCCGCAGCATTATCGCGGAGTTTAGCGACGATCTTCCTTGTGCGGTGATCATCAAGCACAACAACCCTTGTGGTGTTGCGATCGCAAATACCATTGCCGAAGCTTATCAAAAAGCTTTTGACGCAGATTCCACTTCTGCTTTTGGTGGTATTGTCGCTCTCAATCGTCCGATTGACGAAGAAACGGCACTACTTTTAAATAAAACATTTTTAGAATGTGTGGTTGCTCCAGCCTGTGTCCCAAGTGTGGCGACAATTTTGGGTAAAAAGCAAAACTTGCGCGTACTAGTTCTCTCCGATCTTAAGCATGGCTCCCATGAGACAGTGAAGACGATCTCTGGCGGAATGCTCGTTCAGCGATCTGATGACGAAGCCGTAAATCCTGACACATGGCAAGTGGTTACCCAAAAGCAGCCAACACCTGAACAGTTACAGGAACTGATTTTTGCATGGAAAATTAGTCGTCATGTCAAATCTAATGCGATCGCAATTACCAAAGACAGCACCACAATCGGCATTGGCGCTGGTCAAATGAATCGAGTTGGCTCGATCAAAATTGCCCTAGATCAAGCAGGTGAAAAGGTGCAAGGAGCTTTTCTTGCTAGTGATGGCTTTTTCCCCTTCGATGACTCGGTGCGGACTGCGGCCGCCGCAGGGATTATTGCGATCGCGCAACCAGGTGGAAGTATGCGCGATGCTGATTCGATTAAGGCGGCTGACGAGCTTGGCTTGATTATGGTATTCACAGGCGTGCGCCATTTCTTGCATTAGGTAAATCCACCCCACCCTAACCCTCCCCTTGCAAAGGGGAGGGAACAAGATGTCTAGTTTTCCCCCTTTGCAAGGGGGAATTAAAGGGGGTAAAGCCCGACTTATGTCTAGACGATGGGAGATTTGTCATCAAACAAAAAAGGGGCGCTATGCGCCCCTTTTTTATTGGTCGGCAATTAATAAAAAGCGAATATGTTCCATACCTAGCTCAGCACGGAGAGATTGCACTTGATCCGCTAGCTTGGTACTGGCGATGATCACATCGGGCTGAGCTGCGATCGCACTAGCCCGCAAATCATCTTGAGGAATGATTTTAGAAGGTAAGAAGCCTTGGTTGTGCAACATTTCCATCAATAGATCGATAGAACCAAAATTGTCGTCAACCACCAAAATCTTTTTGCCAGTAGCAGCCTTACTCGATAGCAGAATATCCACCTCTCTTAGCAATATCACCATATCTAGGGGCTTAGTCACATAACTATCAATACCGAGATGGCGACCTTTATTTTTGTCATCTAAGACAGAGACAATAATGATGGGAATATCTAAAGTAGCAGGATCAGATTTGAGAATCGCCGCCACATCATAGCCACTAATACCATCCATGATAATGTCAAGGGTAATTAGATTAGGGCGACTTTCGCGCACTTGGGTAATCGCCTCTTGCCCATTTCCAGCCTCGCGCACAGTATATCCTTTAGCTTCCAGTTCCTGTCTGAGTAGGTTGCGAATACTTGGATCATCGTCAACGACAAGAATATTTTTGGGGGAATCAATCGCAATTTGACCATCAGATTGAGCTTGGCTTTCTGAAATCTCTCTCTTCTTGAGCTGTTCGATCAGAATGCCAAAATCAATTAAAGGAATCTCATTTGCGGTCACAATCGGAA
>JAYUSC010000720.1:0-5917 GCA_043755885.1 Pseudanabaena sp.
ATGTCGTTACAAAGCTCAGCGTGTAACCGAAGCAATAGCTGGTGTTGCTGAGAAGCCCACCCTATACTCGTCCGCGAGTTAGGGCTGGGAGTCGTCACATTGGGCAAAAAAACTACGCAGCTTAATTATTCAGCACCGTAAAAGTTCGCAAGAATGGCAGTTTAGCGAGAACCAAATCAATCTGTTGCGTACATATCATGATGCTAACAAGCTTTTGATCGAGTGCCTAAACAATGCTGAATATGTCAGTCCACTAGTCAAGAGTCAAATCGAGTCTACATTGCTACTCCCTCAAGGCGAGTACAGCATATTGCAATATTGAAAAAGCATAAAGCGGCGCGAACAGCAATTCTCATCATGAAACCGATTTTGTTGTTTAACGCGCCTTTGGCGCGTTAAACAACAAAATCGGTTTTTGAAAGCCCGCCTACGGTGGGCTTTCAAAAACCGATTTTTATAATGAGCATTGCGGCGGCGCGAAGCGGCGCTTTATGGTTTTTTGGATTTTACAGCAATAGCGATTGCTATACTTTAAGCATTACTTTAGAGAGATCCATCCGCTGTGCTAGAAGTTCGCAAAATCTGTAAATCTTATGGGAAGAAGCAAGTTTTGCAGGACTTAAGTTTTGCTATTCAGGCGGGGGAAGTCTATGGGTTGCTAGGACCAAATGGGGCTGGGAAAACCACTACGATTAGTATTTTATGTGGTTTGCTCCAAGCCGATCGTGGCAGCGTTACGATGAATGGGCAGAACGCATCCAGTTCGACGCGATCGCTAATTGGCGTTGCCCCACAGGAAAATATTTTTTATAAGAGTTTAACCTGTGAAGAAAATCTGCGTTTTTTCGGACAGCTTTATGGATTGAGCCACCAAGTTTGTCGGAAGCAAGCACAGTACTGTTTAGAGCTAGTGGGACTAGGCGATCGCGCTACAAGTATTGCTGACAATCTGAGTGGTGGAATGCAACGCCGCCTGAGTATGGCGATCGCCCTTGTGCATCAGCCGCAATTAGTCGTACTCGATGAACCGACCACAGGGCTTGATATTGAAGCCCGTTATGAAGTCTGGGAATTGATTCGTAAACTGCGAAGTCAAGATACGGCGATTTTATTAACGACCCATATGCTAGATGAAGCAGAACGTCTTTGTCAGCGGATTGGCATTATTAAGCAGGGGAGTTTGCTGGCTGAAGGTAGCCTCGAAGAGCTGCGTAAACATGTCCCGGCCCAAGAGATTGCGATCATTTGCACACCCACCGAAGATTTAGCGATCGCAAGGGCGATCGAGTTAGGCTTCCCTCATCGCTACTATGGTCGGGATTTAGCTTTTTGGTTACCCAAGGTAATGGAACTGAAAGAAATTTTAGAATGTTTTGAAGGGATCACGATTGACTCGATCATGCGTCAACCCGTCCGCCTTGAAAATATCTATGTAGAAGTCACCCAAGGCGCAAAATCAATTTAAAGGCGTTGCGATGCAACGCCTTTAAATTGATTTTTTTGTGGCGGGGCGCAGCCCCGCCACAAAAAAATCGGTTCTTGATTTTACGGCAACGCCTTTAGCTCTGTACGGATTGAGCATGTGTAAACACAGCTTTAGCAAAAGCCAACAGATTTTGCTGCATTTGCCGAGAATCTGACGAGACCAGACGATCAAGTGATGTGTAATATGTCGCAGCCAGTTTAGGACGACTACCAGCTTTGCTCATCCATAGACCATCTGCCAAACTCGCTCTAATCTCGACCGTAATATGATTATTATCTGGTAGCGTCATGCGATCGCAAATACCATGAAAAGCCTGCATCTGAGCTTTTTGATCCCCCTTAATCCAAATTGTGGCGACAAGATATGGACTTACAGATTGCAGATCAGTATGAGCCACTGATCTAGCTACATAAATATAGAATAATTGCAGCCAAGGTAAAGGATAAATAACCTCTAAAGCACTATAACCACTAGGCTTCGTGGCAATCTGCATTTCTTGGAAATAATCGATTGTTTTCGCCCATTGCTGACTAAAAATCTTCGCCACATCAGGATTAAGGAACAGATTACCCCATTCACTATGCTGCCAAGGTTGCATATCCATGAAATGCATGTATTCAGCAAACTCATAGGCAAGGCGCTCTTCCTTTTGAGCCACCAGCGCATATATATCTTGCCAACAGAAATACGGCATCGATGAGTTGACATCATCATATGGCTGGAGATAATGCTGTTTTGCAGAAACACTAGCTAAAATCTCAGGCTCGATCAGACAATAACTATTGCTAATTACGGCTATATAAGTCTTCTTAGGCTGAGACTTAGCCAAAATGAATAATGCGTCTAGAGAGAGCTTGCTGAGCTGGCTCTCTAAATGATGATCGCAGATAATATCAAAATCTTGACATTCCAAAAGTATGTCAGGCTGAAGCCCTGAACTAAAGGAAGGGTGGCTAAAAGATTTTACAAAGGTTGAACTTGGCTTGCCTGATCGCTGTGTTAAAAAATCAACGAAATCTTGACCTAAATCGGGAATATTTTCTAGCAAATATTCCCAAAAAGAAGCAAAACGCTCCTTCTTGTCTAGGTTTGGGGGCAGCAGAAAAATGTTACTCATAGCTCGGCGCTATCTAGCCTTGTTTCACTACATTGTATAGGTTATCTCTCGACAGATATCTATAGTGTCGTTAAAACGTTAAAATAATGTTTTAGCGCATGAACTTTGCAGCTTTGATCGGCAGCTATGGTAGAAGTATTGACGAATGAATCCCAGCCACAGATTATTCAAACCAACGCTATTGTGGCAAACGGCTTGAGCAAAACTTATCGAACTGGCTTTTGGTTAAATCAAAAAATTAGTTCTTTACAGGATTTTTCATTAACCATTCGCCAAGGCGAGACCTTTGGTGTGTTGGGTCCTAATGGGGCAGGCAAAACCACATTATTGAAGATTTTGTTGGGGATTGTGAAGCCCACAGCAGGAACTGGTGAAATTTTAGGATATCCCTTAGGCGATCGCGCGGCGAAGCAGTCAATCGGTTATTTGCCTGAAAATGCTTATTACTACGATTATTTGACAGGCTGGGAACTACTCGATTTTATTGGTAGCTTGTTTGGCGTTGAGCCATCGTTACGTCGTCAGCGCATTGCGGATTTGCTAGATCTTGTCGGTCTATCGCAGTCAGTGGCAAGAAAAAAACAATTGCGCCAATATTCTAAAGGTATGGTGCAGAGAATTGGCGTAGCCCAAGCACTGATCAATGATCCCGCAATTGTGTTTCTCGATGAGCCGATGTCTGGGCTTGATCCCGTCGGGCGTTATCAAGTGCGCGAAATTATTTTGATGCTCAAAAATCAGGGTAAAACTGTATTTTTTAACAGTCATATTTTGTCGGATGTGGAGTTAATCTGCGATCGCATTGGCATCCTCAACAAGGGTGAACTAGTTGCGATCGGCACCTTGAATGAGTTGCTTGGGACAGAGCAGTCTTATCAAGTCAGTGGTCGCGGCGGCTCTGAAGCTGAGTTACAACCTTGGTTAGAGCATTTAATTTTCCAAAATGATACTTGGCATGGTCAGCTAGCTAAGGACTTACCAGAGTTTTTGACCTATATCGCTAGTATCGGCGCAAAGGCGATCGCGATCGAGCTAGCCCGCCAAACCCTCGAAGAATTTTTTATCGATCAAATCAAAGCCTCGCGCCATAAAGATTAAATTAAAGTACGCAAACCGATAAGGTTGCACCCCGCAGGGGTGCAACCTTATGGCAGAAGCTACTTAGAACAACCGTGAAGTTATTAGTAACAGCGATAAACCTATCAAAACTAGAATGGAACTGCCGATATTATTCCAAAATTGGTGATAGCTGGAGAGAGAGGCGCGTTGTTTGGGGCGATCCTCCATGATTGGCTGCAAGGTTGATAGATCGATAATTGGGAACTTGCCGCGCCGAAACCAGCCTGTGGCAATTACCGAGCGATCGCAAAGTGTTTCTAGATTTCTGATCGTACTAGAAGGATCGACTAGCCATTGGCGGAAATTAGGAATGTAGTTAATAAAAGCTAATCCGCCTTGATCTTCTAAACGCATCGAATAGCCGATATAAAACTCGTCAGTACCATAGCCGAGCAATTCCCCTGGGATTTGGACTGGGATGCCTTGGACATAACTGGCATAGGGATCGATCAGTAAGCTGACGAGATCGGTATCGGCAACTTTGCGAAAGTCGGGATAGCGCAAACTGCCTTGCAGCATGAAGCCTAAACCTAAGCCAATCATGGATAAACTTAGTAATAACCATCGGTTAAATAATTGTGATAACAGCATCGCGGCAATTATTGCGATCGCAACACCAACAACAGGCGAAACTTGAATTAATAAATCGCGCCAGAAATTTTGATATAAAAGCTTTTTATTAAGTTTTTTCCCTTCCTTTAATAGTTCGGCAAAATCATATTCTGTCGATAGTGCCAATTGTTTGGAATATCCAGCCAAAAACTTCATGCGTTTACCAACTAGGGGATGCGTAGAATGAATCTCTAGCCAATGCCGCCAAGGGTTAAACATCTCCCAGAGAAATACTTGATAGGGATTTTGATCGGTTTGTCCTTCATGGGCAATTTCCATCGCCAATCCGATCGCAGTCATCGTTTGGCGATCGCAGATACCAATTGCCCTTGTCGATTCTAAAAGACGGTTGGTGGGCATGGCGGGCTGATTGTAAGGCAGCATTTGCCGCGCCATTTTGGGCAATGCACGAGCTAGCGCGTTGGGGTTTCCCGTTACTTCTGCGGCAAAGCGATCGCTGACAATCGTACTCGCTTGGGAGAGCCAAACTAACAAATAATTACTGAGCGAGTAAAGCATATTCGCAAAAGTAGCGGCGACTTGCCAGATTTGCTTGGCGCTCTTAGCACGATAACTTTGGCGGCTTAGTAAGACATAGATGTAATAGAGAACTTGAACGGGAGCAGAAACAAAGGTTAAAACTGCAAAACTCTTGTTCCGAATCCGTCCTAGTTGATAGGCATAGACTGCCGCAATCTCATCATCATCTAGACATTCAAATAACCCGCGACTGACCACAATTCGTGCCGAGTTGGAAATTACGCCATAGGTAAAAGCTACGGGCGCATCATCTTCAATCCATCCTAACCGCGGCACAAAAATATTGTATTTATCGCAAAAATTCTCAATGATTTCTACGGATTCAGGACTTTTTAAATCTAAATCGGCAAGCGTAATCCATTGGATACGGTGATATTGTTTTTGAGTAATGTCGATAATCCAAGGCGACATAAAAAATAGCAAAATGCTGAATACAAACGTGACGATCGCAGTTATTTTGAACCAAGCTTCAGAAAAGAAATCTGTGAAAATTTGCGAAATTCCATAACTGAGTAAAAATTGCAAGCCAATAATTGCGAGGATGGTCAAGACGATCGCCGCAATCAGGAAATAATTGTATCTAGCGGGAAGAGATAAAGTAACGTCTTTTTTGCGATAACGGCGCGGATCAGATTTGATCACCGAAGCGATATCTTCATTGCGCCTGATCCGATCATCATCTGGAGCATCAAGCAACGCTCGCAGCGTAATTAAGGATTTTTGCGCCCATTTTTGTAACTGTGCATCAGCAGATATTTCTAATTGTTCACAAATTGCGATCGCCTTATCCGCCCGTCCCGTTTTTTTGTACGCTGAAACTAGCCATATTTGGGCTTGCACATAGTCTTTAGAGGTTAGATCAGTACTCTCTCGGCTATATTCGCTCAAAATTGCGATCGCTTCAGTGTAATGTTTTCGCAGTAAGGCTGCTTTGCCAGCTTTTAGGGACATCGTTTCGCCTCAATCTCGCAACGTTAATATTTATTTTGACACTTACCGCACTAATAAGTACTTGTGCAAAATAAATTACCCAAATTTGTAAG
>JAYUSC010000721.1:0-5914 GCA_043755885.1 Pseudanabaena sp.
GGCGCAATTTGTGATCCATCAGTGGCTAACACTATATGCGGTGTGGAGATTGGTGATATTGCTTGAGTTTGTGATAAAGCTTCAACGGGTTCTGCACAATTAAAAATTATGCGATCGCGATATTGTTCACTTTGCTGATTGAGCGATGCTTGATTGACAACGGCTTGCTGAAATATGGTTTCGGCGCGATCGAGTTTGACTGTCAATTGCTGAGCTTCCTTTTGCAATTGTTCAGACATCCCTTGCATCTGTCCCATAAGTTTCTGTAAATCAAGCATAGTTATCTCCAAACATGCGATCGTCTCTCATAATTGATACGGTAGCTATGCTTTTATCTCAAAGTCACTTGTCTCATGATAGCGTACTTAATATTTGCGATCGCTTTAGTCTTGAAATCAAGTAGTTTGCTAAAATTAAAGAGTATTTGAGAAATTTCGATTAGTAAAAATTTTCTTTGTAAAGCATAAAAAATATTTTGTAGATAACTATGTTAGTTGCTAATGATTTTATACAAGACCGTTGTGTTGCATGGAAAACAGGTAAAGATAAAGCTCCTTTTTTCTGCCCAGAATGCAATAAGGAGGTTACCTTAAAAAAGTGGGGAATTCGCAAACACCATTTCGCTCATTTACCACCTGTAAGTTGTATTTATGGTCAAGGTGAAAGTGATAAACATTTCAGAATAAAACGGGCAATTTATGAAGCTTTATCAAGTCACCCGAATTGTTCAAAATGTGAAGTTGAAAGAATACTGAAAGGAGTAAGACCAGATGTAAGTCTATATGTTAACAAAACTCCTGTTGCAATAGAAATACAGAAAAGTTCTATTGATATCAATGAGATCATCAGAAGAACCAAAAAGTACACTGATTTAAAAATACATCTAATATGGATTATTCCAGATGATACTTTCTCTAATGCAAAACTTGGCAAAAACAATAAGTTAATATGTCGTCCTAAAGAATGGCAAAAATTTCTACACGCAATGTATTACGGAAGAATTTATGTTTGGCAAAAAGAAGCTCTAGTTAAGCCAGTCCATTTAGATCCATATAAATGGTATTTTGAAAAAGGCAATTGGATTGATGATCATTGTGAAAAAATCAATGAAGATTTAGAGAATACATATTGGTACAGTGATAATTATGATACTGCACACTATGGAGGGTTTTGGAAAACTTCAAAATCCGAAAAGGAGTTAGTATATCCTGACATTCCCCATTTACATCTTGCCGAAGATTTTAGGCAGGTGCTTCGTGAAAATTTTCATGCCATAGTGACAAAACTTGTAAAAGTGTAGTCTTTCCTGAATTATTGACTCCTGTAATAATACTGATATTTTGATTAAAGTTAATTTCAATATTTTGGAATAATTTAAAGTTGACTATCTTAAAGTATGAGATGTACATAGGGTCTGATTATTAACTAGGAATTTCACACATAGAACACAGATATTCCATGAAAATTACAAATCGCAATTTGCGATCGCAAATCACAAAAAAAAGCCTCGCATTGCGAGGCTTTTTTTGTGAGGTAAACGATTACCGTTTCGAGTATTGAGGAGCTTTACGAGCTTTCTTAAGACCATACTTCTTGCGTTCCTTACAACGAGGATCGCGGGTCATGTAGCCTTCGACTTTGAGAGGCTTACGATTTTCGGGAGCAAGTTCACACAATGCACGAGCAACACCTAGTTTAATGGCATCAGCTTGACCTGTTACACCGCCACCATGAGCATTGACCAAAACATCGTACTCATTTTCCAAGCCCAAGGTTTCCAAAGGAGCTTTAACACCAGCAATGTATGTGGGGTTAAATTGCAAGTACAAATCACCTGCTTTACCATTGATCACGATTTTGCCTTCGCCTGGGACGAGGCGAACACGCGCGATCGCCTTTTTGCGACGACCAGTTCCCCAGTAAACAGCACGATTAGAACGTTCAGTATCTGACATCGGTTATTTCTCCTACTTCTGAGATGGAATGGTATTGATCACCAAGGTTTCAGGCTGCTGAGCATCATGGGGATGGCTAGAACCTTTATAAACCTTGAGCTTGGTAAAAAGCTGACGACCAAGAGTATTCTTTGGCAACATCCCCTTAATGGCATGTTCAAGAATACGTTCAGGAACGCGAGCGATTACCTTGTCAAAGGTTTCTTCCTTCATTCCACCTGGGCGACCAGAATGTCTTCTGTATAGCTTTTGGGTAGATTTTTTACCAGTTACGGCAATTTTTTCGGCGTTGATCACAACGACAAAATCGCCAGTATCTAGGTGGGGCGTATAGATGGGCTTATTTTTGCCGCGTAGGATGAGTGCGATCGCACTAGCAAGTCTTCCTAGGCGTTGACCTTCCGCATCAATGACATACCATTTGCGATCGGGATCTTTAGGTAAGTAGCTTTTATTGGGAGTAAGTGTAGTTGTAGTCATTAGTTTCTCTACAAACGAGATTTATCTATGAGATTTATCTATGAAATATTTCTGTCAAACTTGTAAGTTCAGCAAATGGATGATCGGCATAGCCGATCGCTAATAAACAGAGTCCTTGTGGTGGAGCGGCATACTTAACTTCAATCCGACGTTTTTCTTGCCAAATGCTCGTAAAGGCGGCGACAGTAAGGCGCGAACGCCCAACATCGACTAACTGCCCCACAAGCAAACGAATCATGCCGTACAAAAAGCCACTTGCTTGGACTTCCACATGGACAAAATCGCCATCCCGCCAACATATCGCTTCTTGTAGCTCAAGCCGACTATGAGGACGACTCGAACCTGCTCTCTGAAACGCCGCCATATCCTGTGCGCCCAACATTAACTGCAAGGCTTGATGGATCAGCTTTTCATCAAGGGGATCGTGGTAGTAGTGCCAGCTAAACGGCTTGACAAACAAATTCGGGATCGCCGCAGTATAAATCGTGTAACGATAACGCCGCGATGTTGCCGAAAATCTTGAGTGCCAGTCACTAGACACTTCTGCTGATCCACAGATCAAGATACCTTCGGGCAAATAACTATTAAGTACTTTTGCCCAACGCTGGGGAGGAATCAAGCTAGACGTATCAAAATGGGCTACTTGAGCCGCAGCATGAACGCCAGTATCTGTCCTACCTGCACTATGCAAAACGGTTGCTTTTCCGCAAATCTTGGCGATCGCATCTTCAATCGTTTGCTGAACACTGGGATGATTTGGCTGTCTTTGCCACCCGTGAAAGTGTGTACCTAGATATTGAATAACTAAAGCAACACGACGGGGAGACTCAGAATCAGCAGAGAACATCTTGCTTAGACGAGTTGCAAGATCGCCATTTCCGCATTGTCACCGCGACGGCTGACCGTGCGCACAATACGGGTATAACCACCATTGCGATCGGCGTAACGCTCTTTGGCTTGGGTGAACAATAAGTCCACCAAGGTAGTTACGCGATCTGCTTCAGGTAATTGTTCTTGCTTGGTCTTGGTTTGAGGGCGATCGCTAACGGGGTTGCCATCTTTGACCGAGATATCGTATAAATAGGCGATCGCTTGACGACGAGCGTGCAGAGAGCCATTTTTAGCCAAAGTGATCATGTGATCGACGTTGGAGCGAACAGCATCAGCCTTGGCTCTGGTTGTCTTAATTTCGCCTCTGAGGATTAGCTCAGTGGTCAAAGCCCGTAGGAGAGCTTTGCGCTGATCGGCAGCCTTGTTAAGCTGGGGGGTTTTACAACGGTGACGCATAGGTGTGTACTAGATGGATATGAAACCAAACTCTTTAGGGATAAAGAGTTTAAAAAATAGCCTTTCTACAGAACTTTAGAAGCCTTGGACTCAGTTAAGGTCAAGCCAAGATGCTGTTTGAGGGCATCCATAACTTCCTCGGCTGACTTTTGACCAAAGTTTTTGATTTCCAGTAAATCGTCTTGGGTATATTCCAACAAATCAGCAACAGTGTTAATCTGCGCTCGTTTGAGACAGTTGTAAGCTCTGACTGATAGTTGCAATTCTTCAATGTGAATTTGCTTAGTCTCGTCTTGCTCATCACGTTCTTGAGGTAACGAGGGCGCAAGGGTGATTTCTTGCAAGGGCGAGAACAAATTCACTAACACGCTAGCAGCTTGGCTCAGCGCTTCTTGAGGCGTAATGCTGCCGTTCGTCCAAATATCGATTAGTAGACTCTCTTTGTTGATCGCATCACCGATCCGAGCGTCCTTAATCTCATACTTGACCTTACGCACAGGCATGAACACAGCGTCGATCTTGAGCGTATCAATGGGAGAACTATGGTCTTCCTTAGAACGATCTACCGAACGATATCCCTTGCCACGCTCAATCGTGAGTTCCATCTCCAAAGTTGCACCTTCACTAAGAGTGGCGATGTATTGGTTAGGGTTGACAATCTCGATATCTGATGGCAAAGAATGAAAACTGGTAGCCGTAACTAGCTTTTGACCGCGCTCTACCAAACGGATGATCTGCGGTGCTGAGCTATAAGACTTCAGCACTAGCTCCTTAAGGTTGAGCATCAAATCCAAAACGTCTTCTCTTACGCCCGGAATCGTCGCAAATTCATGGTTGACACCAGCAATGCGAACAGCAGTGACCGCCGCACCCTCAAGATTGGAGAGCAATACCCGTCTGAGCGCATTTCCAATGGTAATGCCTTGCCCCCGATCTAGTGGTTCCAGTACAAATTGGCTGTACTGGCTATTGTCTTTTTCTGTGTGGGATGCAACGCACTCAACCTGAAACTGTGCCATATTTGTACCGACTTAGTCTGCAAGAGTAAACGAAAATCAAAGGGGAAATTTAGAGGGTTGGGAAATTACGAATTACGAATTACGAATTTAATTTTTAATTCATAATTTTTAATTCGTAATTAATTACACACGTCTGCGTTTTGGAGGACGGCAGCCATTGTGAGGGATCGGGGTGATGTCACGGATGAGGGTGATTTCTAGACCAGCAGCTTGCAAAGCTCTCACTGCGGTTTCGCGTCCAGATCCAGGACCTGTAACCATTACTTCAACTTGACGCATTCCTTGCTCCATTGCTCTTCTAGCAGCAGATTCAGCCGCTGTTTGGGCTGCAAATGGAGTACCCTTCTTCGCGCCTTTAAAGCCACTAGCACCAGCCGAAGACCAAGAGATGACATCACCTACGGTGTCTGCGATCGTGACGATAGTGTTGTTAAAAGTAGACTGGATGTAAGCGACTCCATTAGGGACATTGCGCTTATTCTTACGTGCGCCAGTTCTACGAGTTGTTTGACGAGCCATTGTTTCGTATTAATCCTTACTTACTTCTTACCTGGAGCTTTCTTCTTACCTGCGACAGTACGACGACCGCCACGGCGAGTACGCGCATTGGTGCGAGTACGTTGTCCACGGACAGGAAGCCCCATACGATGTCTACGACCTCGGTAGCAACCGATGTCTACTAGGCGTTTGATGCTTAAACCTTCGAGACGACGCAGATCGCCTTCTACTTGAAAGTTGGATTCTACCTCTTGACGTAAAGTTGTTACTTCAGGATCAGTAAGCTCTTTAACCCGCGTGTCAGGGTTTATTTTGGTAGCTGCTAAGATTTTTTTGGCGCTAGTCAGACCGATGCCGTATATATACGTTAGTCCTATTTCGATGCGCTTGTCACGCGGAAGGTCAACTCCTGCAATGCGAGCCACTATAAGTCTCCCAATTTGTTGTCAGTTTTCAAGGTTATGTTTGCCCTAAAGAGCCTTTATTACAGGACTTGTTAGGACGGATGGCTGTACAACACTATCTTCGTGAGCGCATTAGTTCTATGCAGTGGGTTAGCTACAATCGACAGAAGCAAATTACGAAGACGTAATATTTTACAGCGAACTCTATAATATATTGACAATGGCAACTTCTGTCAATATTTTTTGGAATTACTCTGATTTTTAAATTAAT
>JAYUSC010000722.1:0-2553 GCA_043755885.1 Pseudanabaena sp.
GAGAAAAACTCCTGGATCGGTTCCGCGGCGCTTTCTTTTTTCGGTTTGGGGCTTAACCAAGATATGCAAAATATTAACAAATATGTAATGTTTGCCCCACTAATGCCCCATTAAATAGATCTTTAAGCTACAAAATAACGACAAGTCCCATTTGAAAATATAATGGCTTCGTGTCCTTCTGTCATATATCGTCCATATAACTTCTCATGAGTGCAAATTCAGATAAAGATATTCCCGTCAATATCTACCGCCCCGCTAGTCCATTTGTAGCAAAATGTGTTGCTAATGAGGTATTGGTTAGAGCAGGTGCTGCTGGCGATACCCGTCACGTCAAGTTCGATATTTCTGGAGGCGACCTTCGTTATTTAGAAGGTCAAAGTATTGGTGTTGTCCCTCCTGGCGAAGATAAAAATGGTAAGCCTAATAAACTTCGCCTCTACTCGATCGCATCAACTCGCCTCGGCGATGATCTTGATGGCAAAACCCTATCTTTGAGCGTTAAGCGGTTAGAGTATCAAAATGAAGCAGGTGAAACCATCAAAGGGGTTTGCTCTAACTTTTTGACCGATCTCAAGCCTGGCGATGAGCTTAAACTCACTGGCCCAGTTGGTAAAGAGATGCTGTTGCCAGATGATCCCAATGCCACAGTGATCATGATTGCCACAGGAACTGGTATTGCGCCTTTCCGTGCATTCCTATGGCGGATGTTCAAAGAAAAGCATGAAGATTATAAATTCAATGGCTTGGCTTGGCTATTCTTTGGTGTGCCAACTGACTCAACAGTTTTGTACAAGCCTGACCTTGAGTGGCTAGCCTACAAACACAAGCGTAACTTCCGTTACGATGTCGCCATCAGCCGTGAGCAGAAGAATGCCAAGGGTGAAAAGATGTACATCCAAAATCGCATGGCTGAATATGCTGATGAGTTGTGGGAAGTCTTACAAAAGCCAAGTACTCACACCTATATGTGCGGTTTGCGCGGTATGGAAGACGGTATTGCTGAATTCATGTCTAAGACTGCCGAAAAGAATGGGGCTGTCTGGAAGGATTTTGAGAAGCAAATGAAGCGTGACGGTCGTTGGCACGTTGAAACTTACTAAAACCTAAAAAATAGTCTCGCTATGCGAGACTATTTTTTAGGTTTTAATCACACTTGGGTAAAGATGGAATTTTTCTGGTTGCTGGTCGGAATTTGTATAGGTGCGATCGCAACTAGTGCTTGCTGGTTTAGCTGGAATTATGCTAAGCACAGACGTAATCGCAAGTTGCGATCGCGATCGCGTCATGTATTTAAAGCAAAATCAATCCGTAGTTTCAGGGTATGGGCGCAGAACGTCCAACAAAATATTCGGCAGAACTATAACGATCAATTTGATGCTCAATTTGAAGGGATTGAGTCGAAAAAGGATGTAAACGAGCGATTACTCTGGACAAAAATTGTGGAGCTGTCTCCCATCGGCTATATCCAAGTCGATCAAGACAACCGCTTAGTGGTCTGTAATCAACAAGCTGCCACCATGATGCGGATCGCCAACCATCAGCAAGGATTAATTCGTAAGCCATTTTTGCTGCAACTAATTCGTTCCTATGAACTTGATCATTTGGTCGAAAAAACGCGATCGCAAAGCCTAGGCTCTCAAGTTGACTGGGTATTTCATCCTGCAATTCCTGATCCTGTCGATCCTGTGCCACAGATCGGGAGACCGATTCGCGCCTACAGCATTTATTTGGGAAATGAGCAAGTTGGCATTTTTTTAATCGATCGCCAAGAAGCGGTAGCGATCACGCAGCAACGCGATCGCTGGACTTCTGACATTGCCCATGAACTAAAAACGCCTCTAACTTCGATTCGTCTAGTTGCTGAGACCCTCGAACCCCGTGTTGATCCTACGGCAAGAATTTGGGTAGAGCGTCTGCTTAGCGAAATAGAGCGGATTACCAAACTTGTTCAAGATTTGCTGGAACTAGGTCAGATGGATGTGGGGATCGAGTCTGTATTGCACTTAGGTGAAGTGAATTTATCGTCAATCGTGCGATCGGTCTGGGTAACACTTGAGCCATTAGCCAATCGCAAACAAGTCAAACTGAAATATATTGGTGACGAGAAATTACTTTGGCAACTTGATGAATCGCGTATTTATCGGCTTTTGCTAAATTTATTAGACAATAGTATTAAGCACAGTCCAGCCCTTCAGTCGATTACAATCAAAACCCTCGTGGTAGACTCGAACCTAATCATAGAAATAATCGATGCGGGAGAGGGTTTTCCTGAAGAAGCTTTACCCCACATTTTTGATCGTTTTTATCAAGTCGATCCATCGCGGACAAGATCGGGAATGGATCGTGGGGGTAGTGGATTAGGGTTAGCGATCTCGCGTCAGATTGTCACATTACACAAAGGCTCGATCGCAGCCAAAAATCATCCTGAGACTGGTGGAGTATGGATTACGATCGCGTTACCATATCAAAATCCTGCAACCGAAAAATTGTAAGGCTAAGTAGATGGACATAATCAATTACCAACCCAAATTTGTAGGGTTGCGCCCCGCAGGG